>CANGCZ010000001.1 GCA_947452325.1 Comamonadaceae bacterium
GAAATTACATGGTTAATTTGCGCTTCTAGCTCTTTATCACTGATTGATAAATAAAACCCCGTTTAGTTTATTTGTCGAGACACCAAAGGAAACTTCCCGGGATTGCGAATCGATTCAACCGATAAATCAATGTCCATCAAAGGCCAATAAAGATGATCTGGCGTCGGCCATTCAATGCTGGAGATTTGCTCCATAGTGGCTTTTTTAAACCAAGGGAATTCGTCGTAAGAGACAAACAACTCCTCATCGCCCAAAAGTAACCAAAAGCCTTTATTTGAAGCCTGCGAAACTTCAATTTCTGAAATGGTTTTGCCAAGCATTGCGAATTTCCTTTTCATGTGTTTGAACCATGGACAAAGTATCAGCTATTTGCTTTTGAGAAAGCCCTTGGCTCATAGCGAGTTCGATTTTGGGTTCAAGCCAAAATTTAGCTTCACCATCGGTATGAGAAACGTGAATATGCATGCGTGACTCTTCACGCGAAAAGAAAAAGAAGC
Source organism: Comamonadaceae bacterium (assembly GCA_947452325.1). Classification (GTDB taxonomy): domain Bacteria; phylum Pseudomonadota; class Gammaproteobacteria; order Burkholderiales; family Burkholderiaceae_C; genus Limnohabitans. Next base: position 498 of record CANGCZ010000001.1, read on the forward strand.
GAAACGCACCTTCACGGAATACGGTTGGAGCCATAGAAAAATGATATCAGTTCTGGTTTTCCTAGGTTTGTCCGCTGTCAACCCTTAAAGTTTTATTTTCCAACCAACCCCGCCCACCCCTCTCTCCCCAAGTCCTCCAACACCTGCATATTCCGTTCATAAATCCGCGACGCATCGGGAAACGCTTCAACGGCCTTATCAATACTTTCCTCGCGCAGTAAATGCAGCGTCGGGTATGGCGCGCGGTTGGTGAAGTTGCTGATATCGTCAGGCTCTGTGCCCGCAAACTGGTAGCGCGGGTGAAAGTCTGCAATTTGCAGCACGCCTTCCAATTCCATCGACAGCAACACCGAATCGCAGTCAAACAAAAATTCGTTGAACTCCAAAAAGTCCGGCAAAAGATTGGGCGCAATCAAGAGCGTGGTATCCAACACTGCGGCATCGGTGTTGATCAACAACTGCATTTCCTCTTGCAGCATCTTCAGCACTTGCTCGGGTTCGCTGTCCATGCACACCACATAGCGCAATTGCTTTTTGGTCACCACGGCTTTGGCAAACGGACACAGATTCAAACCGATCACTGCTTTGTCCACCCAAGCTTGGGTGTCGGCAATGGCTTGCGCTTCGGTCGTCATGCAGACAACACTTTGCCTGTCAATCGCGCGTGCTCTTTGGTGGCAAACCTATCGGTCATGCCGGCGATGTAATCGGACACTGCGCGCGGCAAGTTGCTGCGCTTGGCGTGGCGCTCGGGCATGTCTTGCGGCTTGTGCATATACGCGTTGAACAATTCGCTCACCACTTCGCGCGCCCATTCGGTGGTTTGCAACACCTGCGGGTGGCGGTACAAGCTGTGCAGCAGAAAATGTTTGAGCTCAGTGCTGGCAGCACGCATGCCGGGGCTGAAGCGCACCAAGGGCGGCGAGCGGCGCACATCATCGGCAGATGCAGGCGAATGCTCGGTCAGTGCAAGGCGGGTGCTGTCCATCACGTCATACACCTGATCGCTCAACATGCGGCGTATGGTTTCATACAGCAAGCGTCTGCCGGAGAGCGCGGGAAATTCATCTTGCACACGCAAGCGGTAAGTGTTGAACAACACCACTTCCTGCAATTGCTCTAGCGTGATCAGGCCTGAGCGCACGCCGTCGTCTATGTCGTGCGCGTTGTAAGCCATCTCATCGGCCAGATTGCACAACTGCGCTTCTAAAGACGGTTGTTGCTTGAGTAAAAACCGTGCGCCCACGCCGCCGGGCTCGGCGTCTTCCAGCATTTGCGCGTTGCGCTGTGAGCAATGTTTCAAAATGCCTTCGCGGGTTTCAAAGCACAGATTCAAACCGTCAAACTGCGGGTAGCGTTCTTCCAAACTGTCCACCACGCGCAGGCTTTGTAGGTTGTGCTCGAAACCGCCGTAGGGCGCCATGCATTCGTTCAACGCGTCTTGTCCGGCATGACCAAACGGTGTGTGGCCCAGGTCGTGCGCCAAGGCAATGGCTTCGACCAAATCTTCATGCAAGCCCAGTGCGCGCGCCAGCGAGCGCCCGAGTTGCGCGACTTCCAGCGAATGCGTCAAGCGGGTGCGAAACAAATCGCCTTCGTGGTTCAGAAAAACTTGGGTTTTGTAAACAAGGCGGCGAAACGCGGTGGAATGCACAATGCGGTCGCGGTCGCGTTGAAACAGATTGCGTGTCGGTGCTTCGGGTTCGGCAAAACGCCTGCCGCGACTCTGTGAGGTCAAGCAGGCATACGCTGCCAAGCCGTTCGCGGCAGGGGCTATGTCAACAGCGGCCGCATGGCTCATGCGCGGCAGCAAGCCTCGACAACCTCAGCCACCAAGGCATCAGGCGCGCCACGCACTTTCGCGCTGCCGGGCGGGTTTATCAACACAAAGCGTATGTCGCCTGCCTCGGCTTTTTTGTCGACCCGCATGTGGTGCAAATACACATCCGCACCAAGCGCTGGGCCGGTCACAGGCAAACCGGCTTTGGTGATCAAAGCGGTGAGGCGCGCGACAAACGCGGCATCCACCAAACCCAAACGCTCTGACAATTGCGCGGCCATGACCATGCCGCAACCGACCGCTTCGCCATGCAACCACACGCCAAAACCCAAACCGGCTTCGATGGCGTGGCCAAAGGTATGGCCAAAATTCAAAATCGCGCGGATACCACCTTCGCGTTCGTCTTGACCCACCACCCAGGCTTTGATTTCGCAACTGCGCTTGACGGCATAAGCCAGCGCTTGCGGGTCGCGCGCCAGCAATTTGTCCAAGTGCTGTTCAATCCAGTCGAGAAACGCCATATCGGCGATCGGGCCGTATTTGATGACCTCGGCCAAACCGGCGCTGAGTTCGCGCAGCGGAAGAGTTTGCAATGTGCCTAGGTCACACACCACGCGCTCGGGTTGGTAAAACGCGCCAATCATGTTTTTACCGATGGGGTGGTTGATCGCGGTTTTGCCGCCCACGGATGAATCGACTTGCGACAACAGCGTGGTGGGCACTTGCACAAACGGCACGCCTCGCATGTAGCAAGCGGCTGCAAAGCCGGTGATGTCGCCGATGACGCCGCCGCCCAAGGCGAACAACACGGTTTTGCGGTCGCAGGCTTTACCGAGCAACACATCAAATATCGCGTTCAAGCTGTCCCAGGTTTTGTAGCTCTCGCCGTCGGGCAATGCACACACATGGATGACCGGGTAATGCGGCGCCAAACTTTGCTGCAAACGAGCCAGATACAAAGGCGCCACTGTGTCGTTGGTGACGATGAGCGCGGCGCCTGCTTTGGGCAAGCCTTGCCAGGCGGATGGGTTGTCGATCAATCCGGCACCGATGGCGATGTCGTAACTGCGCTCGCCAAGGTCTATGTGTACGTGTTCAGTGTGCGTCATGGGGCAGCGGTTTCTATGGGTAACAAACCGGCGAGTTCGAGTTGGGTGATGATCATGGTGATCATGGTCGGTATGCGCGGGCGGCTGGTTTCGATGACGAAATGCGCGGCCGCCTGGTAGTGCGGGTCGCGTTCCTCAAAAAGTTGTTTGATTTTGAGTTTGGGGTCGTCGACTTGCAATAAAGGTCGTTGCTGGTCATGGCGCAAGCGACGGTAGATTTCTTCGGGTTGCACGCGCAGGTAGATGACGTGGGTGCGCTCGCGCAACAGTAGCCGGTTGGCTTCGCGCAATACTGCGCCGCCGCCGGTGGCCAGCACGCCGCAAGCCGTGCGGGTCATGTCGTCAATGACTTTGGCTTCAATGTCTCTGAAAGCGGCTTCGCCCTGGCTGGCGAAAAAATCTTTGATGGGACAGGCAATGCGCATCTCTATGACCTGGTCGCAGTCGACAAAACCCACGCCTAATTTGCGGGCCAATTGCCGACCGACTGTCGATTTGCCGCTGCCCGGCATGCCCACCAATGCCAACACGATAAATACTTTCTCAAGGTGCGAAGGCACGTTGCTCCAGCATTTTAGGGCTTAGGAATATCAGCAACTCCTGCTTGCTGCGCTTGCTGGCACGGTTACCGAACAACCAGCCGAACAAGGGGTTGTCACGCAAGCCCGGCACCCCGGCGCGGTTGATGCTGTCGCTGGTTTCGTAAATGCCGCCTATCATGACAGTACCGCCGTCTTGCACCCTGACCTGTGTGCTGACGTGTTTGGTGTCTATGGCGAACCCGGCCGGTGTGTTCTGACCGACGCTGTCTTTGTACACCTCCAGAAACATATTGATGCTGCCGTCGGGCGTGATGTGCGGCGTCACCTCCAAACGCAGATTGGCTTTGCGAAAAGCAATAGATGTGCTGCCGTTAGGTCCTGACAACTGGTAAGGCAATTCGGTGCCCTGCTCTATCACAGCTTTGAACTGGTTGGCTGTCACCAGTCGCGGGCTGGCCACCACCCGGCCCAAACCCTCTGCCTCCAATGCGGACAACTCCACCCCGAGTCGACGGCTGTTTGCCGGATCGAAAAAAGTAAAACCTGCACTGGCCGGGTCTGAGCCCAGCGCTTTCACTGCTGGCAAATTCACGTTGAAGCCTTCGGTTTGCGTGGACAACCTGACACCGAGCGAGGCCGCAAAGTTGTCCAGCGCTTCCACAATGCGCGCTTCGATCAGCACCTGACGCTGCGCGACATCGACGCGCTCAATCAGTCGCGCCACCTGCTCCAGTCTGTCGGCAATGTCGGTGACAAACAGTTGGTTGGTGCGCATGTCCGCCATGGCGCTGCCGCGCGGGCTTAGCAAACGCGGCGACGCACCCGCAGACACATTGCCTTGTTGCAGCAAAGTGGGTAAGAGTTCAGCCGCCTTGGCGTAGTTCAAGGCGAAGGCACGGGTTTGCAAAGGCTCGACCACTTGTATGGCATGGCGCGTCTCTAACCGGTTTTTTTCTCGCGCCGACAATTCGGCCTGCGGTGCGACCCAAATCACGTTACCGGTTTGTTGCTGGCCCAGGCCACGCGTTTGCAAAATGGTGTGCAGCACCTGGTCCCAGGGCACATCTTGCAAACGCATGGTCAATTGACCGCTGACGTTGTCGGACATGATGATGTTGACGCCGCTGAACTCGGCCACCAACTGCAAAGCGGTGCGCAAATCTATGCTTTGAAAATGCATGGACATGGGCGCACCGTGAAAAGCAGGCGGCTCCTCCGGGTTGGCAACAGGCGGGGCGGTTTGCGCTAACGCCTGCGAAAACCACAGGCCACAGGCAAGCTGCAGCCGGTTCATTTGGCTGCTCCGGCGGCGATGCGTTGGGTTACCGCCTGCCATTCACCGTCTTTCTGGGCATGCCATTCGCGCAACAGCAGGTGATCGCGGGCGATGTCGGTCACCTCGCCCCAGTCCTGACCGATGTGGTCCCCTGTTTGAACGCTGTAAACCAAGCCGTTGAAAGACAGCAAGCCCTGGCGTTGGTCATGCCGTGACAAGGTGCCTACCCAGCGCATGTGCGACACCGGTTGGGTTTGCAACACAGTCCAGCCTCGTGGCTGCCTTTGGGCGACTTCGGCTGGCAAGCCGCTGCGCAAAGCTGTCACTTGGAACGGGTTGTACAACTTGGCGGCCGCTTCAGCAGGTGGCGGCGAAACAGACAGTGCTTCTGCCTTCGCAACGTTTTTTTCTGCGACAGCTTGGTTTTGGGCGGACAAGAACGCCAGCGGCTTATCCTGCGCACGTGTCCATTGCAATTCCAGTTGCAAACGAACTTCAATTGGACCCGGGTTGTTTGACGTGGCAGAGGCGGGCAAGGCTTGCCAATCCAAACCGCTCAGGCGCATGGCAGGAAACTCTTGAGGAATGCCGTGCACAGCAGCGAGCAATGCAGGTAATGTGCCTCTCCACCTCACAGCCGATTCACCGGTCAATGGCATGGCTTGTGCCGCCAGCCCGTGTTGCTTGCCCCAGGCCAGCCATTGCTGTAATGCCTGGTTGTCGTCCACAGGCGGTGTCTGTGGCCAGGTCTGCCAGGCGGGCACCGGCCAGCCTGAAGGGTGAGGCATGGCTTGTAAGTTTTGGATGCGTTGGTGTAATTGGCTGACTTGCTGCCGGTGCCTGAGTATGTCTTCGTCCAGTTGCTGAAGTTGTTCTTCAGCCTGCCACCAGATTTCCCATGCTTCGCCCGACCACCAGCAGCTGCCCGCAGCGCTCATACACACGCATAACACCGACAGCAACAACCACTGCGCACCCGGCGGCCAGGCGTGCAACACCTGCCAGTGGCTGCGCCATTGCGGCCAGGGCGTCTGCCAGCGAACAGCGGTGTTCATGGTGTGACCGGCACGGGTGTACTCATCTGCAAGCTAAAGCGCTGGCGTTTGGCTGACAAGCCATCAGACTGCAACCACTGCGCTTCTTCCAACCTCGGTCGCGCATCTCGCGCGGAGAAACCGCCCGCCTGTAACTGTGACAACCAAGCCTGCAAATGCCCCTCACTCAGCGTCCAGCCGTTGATTTGCAATTGCTGGTCGCGCCACACCAGCCGGTCCAACTGCACGCCGCGCGGCGGCACCGACAACAGGTGTTGCAACAACTGCCAGCCCTGCCACTGCTGTGCCTGCCAAGGCCGCCATGCCGCTTGTACCTGCTGCGCTTGCGTTTGGCGGTTTTGCCACACAGGTGCTTGGGCCAACTCCGCCTGCAAATCACGCAAGCTTTGCTCGCGTAGCGCCACTTGAGTCTGGTGTTGCTGCAACCAGTCTTCCCATTGCCGGTCCAAAGCCCACACGACCGCCAGCGTCAGGCCTAAGACAGATAAGAAAGCCAACCGCCAATGGCGCAAACGCTGAGCGCGTCGGCGCTCGCGCCACGGGTGCAAATTGAAGCCGCTCATGTCAGCCCCGCCCCCAATGCCAACCCGCCAACCACCGCTTGTTCTTCCTCGGTCAATCCGGCGTCATACAAGGCCGGGTTCTCTTGCAACAGCCCGACATTGTGTTTTTGCGCATAAGTTTGCCAACGCAAACTGGCTTGCCATGGCGGCTCCAGCCTGACCAGTTGCATACCTGCCTGGTTACACCAGTGCTCGCATTGAGCCGCCCATTCCCGGGGCATGGCCAGCACCTCAATGTTTTGCACCGCTTGCTCTTGCAAGGCTTGGCTCAGCCAGGCCGGGCGACCGCCGTCAAACGCAGCGGCAGACGGGACCTGTGCGGCGTCCAAGGTTTGAAAATCCCACAAGCAATCTTGCAGCGGCCAAGGCAAGCTGTCTTGCAGGCGCTCGCTGAGCGCCGCACGCCATTGCCTCATGGGTATGCCACTGTCGATTTGCAAATGCACTGAATGAAGGTGTTCCCGGGGAATGGCCATGGCCAGCAACTGCGCCTGAAAGCCACAGCGCTGTCTGACTTGCCTGACCCATTTCGGGTCTGGCCAGACGCCATCCGCCCAGGGTTCTTCGTCCAAGCCGCCCAGTGACTGCCAATGCCACACAGGCACCTCGGCAGACGCGTCACGGCCCGGCGCGGTTTGCACCATGGCCAGTCCGCGCCCGTTGATCAACAAACCCATGCCCAAAGCTTTACGGCGGGCGAAACGGCTGATGCGCATGTCCATGTCCTTTCAAATAGCAGGTTGAGCTTGGTTGTAAAACCGCTGCAAGCCTGCTCAGTTAAGCTGGACTGGCGTTTTTTTTACAATCTGCTTCCTTACTGCCATTTGGCTGCGCGCCAAACCTTCCTACATGCCCCCTCAGTCGCCCACTCCCGATCGCCCTCAGGCCGAGTCGAAGTCACTTCCTGCCAACAACCTCTGGCGGCTGCTGGGCGTGTTTTTCACCTGGGCCATTGGCTTGTCAACCGCAGGCCTGTTGACCCTGTTGCTGCTGGTCGGTGTGGCGCTGGTCATGGCCTACCCGCAACTGCCTGACATTTCCGACCTGGCCGATTACCGGCCCAAGCTGTCGATGCGGGTGTTTTCTATCGAAGGCAAGGTGATCGGTGAATTCGGCGAAGAACGACGCAAGCTGGTGCCCTTCAAAGACATACCCGTCATCGTCAAACAAGCGGTGTTGTCCATAGAAGACGCGCGCTTTTACCAGCACGGCGGGGTCGACTACATCGGTCTGGTGCGCGCCAGCCTGGCCAACGTCGGGCGCGCCAAAAGCCAGGGCGCATCCACCATCACCATGCAGGTGGCGCGCAATGTGTATTTATCGTCAGAGAAAACCTTTACCCGCAAAATTTACGAGTTGCTGCTGACCTACAAACTGGAACATTTGCTCAGCAAAGACCAGATATTTGAAATTTACTTGAACCAAATTTACCTGGGCCACCGTGCTTACGGTTTTGCGGCTGCGGCTGAAACGTATTTCGGTAAACCGATTCAGTCACTCAGCATCGCCGAGGCCGCCATGCTCGCCGGTTTGCCCAAGGCGCCGTCGGCTTACAACCCGATCAACAACCCTAAACGCGCCCGCTCACGCCAGCTCTACATCATCGAGCGCATGGAAGACAACGGCTTCATCACCTCAGCGCAGGCCAAGGCGGCGAAAACCGAAGAACTGAAAATCCGCAGTGTCACTGCGCCCAACAACACGCACGCCGAGTACGTGGCCGAGATGGCGCGCCAGTTGATGTTTGCCCAATACGGCAACGATATTTACACGCGCGGTCTGAACGTTTACACCACCATCAAAGCCGAAGACCAGGAGATAGCCTACCAGGCCTTGCGCCGTGGCATCTTGGACTATGAGTTGCGGCAGGTATACCGGGGGCCGGAAAAATTCATCACCTTGCCCACCGATGCGCGTGAACTGGAAGAAGCGATTGACGACGCCTTGATCGAAGCCGGTGACAAAGGCGATTTGCTCAGCGCCGTGGTGCTGGAAGCCACTCCCAAAAAAGTGCGGGTGGTGCGGCAAAACAGCGAAGTGCTGGATATCAGCGGAGACGGCTTGAAACCAGTGACATCTGGCTTGTCTGACAAGGCACCGCCCAACATCAAACTGCGGCCGGGTGCGGTGGTACGGGTCAGCAAAAACGCCAAAGGCGACTGGGGCCTGACACAGCTGCCCGAAGTAGAAGGCGCGTTTGTGGCACTTGACCCGGCCGATGGCGCCATCCGTTCGCTGGTCGGCGGTTTTGACTTTGACAAAAACAAATTCAACCATGTGACCCAGGCCTGGCGCCAGCCGGGATCGAGTTTCAAGCCGTTTATTTATTCAGCTGCGATTGAAAAAGGCTTTACAGCAGCGACCCAAGTGAATGATGCGCCGCTGTTTTTTGACGCCAGCGTCACTGGCAGCCAAGCCTGGGAGCCGAAAAATTACGACGGCAAATTTGAAGGCGTGATGAGCTTGAAGACTGCGCTGGCCAAATCGAAAAACATGGTGTCTATCCGCATCTTGCAAGCAGTGGGACCGCAAAACGCGCAAAACTGGATCAGCCGCTTCGGCTTTGATCCGGAAAAGCACCCGCCTTACCTGACCATGGCGCTGGGCGCCGGCTCAGTCACGCCCATGCAAGTCGCCATGGGCTACTCGGTATTTGCCAATGGCGGCTACTTGGTCAAACCTTATCTGATCACCAAAGTGACCGACCCGCTGGGCAAGGTCTTGTCCAACTACACGCCCATTGAACTGGATGACAGAGCGCGAGCCATTGAACCGCGCAATGCATTCTTGATCAGCCACCTGTTGCAAGAGGTCACGCGTTCAGGTACAGCCATGCGCGCGCAGGCCACGCTCAAACGCAGTGATATTTACGGCAAGACCGGAACCACCAACGATTCCATGGATGCCTGGTTTGCCGGTTACCACCAGACGCTGACGGCGGTGACTTGGATAGGTTATGACACGCCGCGCAAATTGGGTGACCGCGAAACCGGCGGTGGACTCAGCCTGCCGGTGTGGATCAGCTACATGCAGCACGCTTTGAAAAACACGCCGGTCAGCGGCATGCCGGTACCGGCCGGCGTGGTGTTTGAGGGCAACGATTGGTTTTACCAGGAATACACCCACAGCACCGGGGTGACCAGTCTGGGTATTGAAGCCAAACCTGCCGAAGTTGAAGCGACTGACCCTGAAAAGAAAAAAATACTGGAAATATTCAAGGAATAAGCCTGCTTGGTGTTTGGTGCCAACACCAGTCTTCTCAGGGGCTGAATTGCAAATTTTTGCCGTATTGGCGGCTGGCATCGCGACTGAGTTGGCCCCAAAACTCGCCTTGGCCTTTGGTGTCTTGCCAGGTTACGCCGTCGAAACGGTAGTGGTAGCCACCGCTTTGGGCGGCCAGCCAGACTTCTTGCAGCGGCTTTTGCAGGTTCACAATCAATTGGCTTTTATTGGGAAAACTCAACGTGACCATGCCGCCGACCCGTTGGTTGTCTATGTCCAGGTCGTCGTGGTCATTGAACTGATCGCACAAGGCTTCCAGGCGTTGCAACAGGGTTTCCGCATGGTTCATGAATTCGTTGTCGGTCATAGTGGCATGCTTCAAAGTAGGCGCTTGTCAATGCAAGCGGTGACACACAAGGGGCTGGGTACAATTTCCCCATGAAAACACCGATTTTAGGCAGCTTGGCTGTGCTTGCATTCACTTTGTTGAGCGCTTGCGGTTTCAAAGGTCCCTTGGATTTGCCGGATGACCCTGAGTTCAAAAACCGGACCCCATTCCCCGACGTGCTGTTGCCCTCCAAATCCGCCGAGCCACCTGCCAAGCCTTGAGCTTGTGCCATTGACACCTCCCCACCCATGAACGCATCCGATTTGCCCGGCGCCCCTTTTCTGGCTTACCGTGACCAGCAGTTATTCATTGAACAACTGCGTTTGCAAGACCTGGCCCAACAGCACGGTACGCCTTTGTTTGTGTATTCCAAAGCCGCCATGTTGCACGCGCTCAGCGCTTACCAACGCGCGTTTGCCGGTCGCCAGGCCAAAGTGCATTACGCCATGAAAGCGAATTCCAGCCTGGGTGTGCTGCAAGTGTTTGCCCAAGCCGGTTGCGGTTTTGACATTGTGTCGGCCGGAGAATTGGCGCGCGTACTGGCCGCCGGCGGGCAGGCGAAGGACGTGATTTTTTCAGGTGTCGGCAAAACCCGTCAAGAAATGCAACTGGCTTTGCAAGCCGGCATCGCCTGTTTTAATGTCGAAAGCGAAGCCGAACTGGATGTGTTGAGCGACGTGGCGTTGTCTATGGGTCAAGTCGCACCGGTGAGCATACGCGTCAACCCCAACGTGGATCCCAAAACGCATCCCTACATATCCACCGGCCTCAAAGGCAACAAATTCGGCATAGCGCACGAACGCACTTTGCAGGCTTACAGGCACGCCGCGTCGCTGCCGGGTTTGAAAGTGACCGGTATTGACTGTCACATAGGCTCGCAAATCACCACCACCGAGCCTTACATGGACGCACTAGACAAAGTACTGGACCTGGTTGAGCAGATTGAACGGGCCGGTATCCCGGTTGACCATCTGGACTTCGGTGGCGGCCTGGGCATCAATTACAACGGCGATACCCCGCCGCCCGCTGATGCGCTGTGGGCGAGCTTGCTGGCACGACTTGATGCACGCGGCTTCGGTCAAAGGCAATTGATGATCGAACCGGGCCGTTCACTGGTCGGTAATGCCGGTGTGTGTTTGACGCAAGTGCAATTCCTTAAACCCGGAGAGCAAAAAAACTTTTGCATCATCGATGCGGCCATGAACGATTTGCCACGCCCGGCCATGTACGAGGCATACCACCAGATCGTGCCTTTGACTCTGAGCAATGCAGCCACACAAGTCTATGACGTGGTCGGCCCGGTGTGTGAAAGCGGCGACTGGATAGGCCGCGACCGGGCATTGAACGCACAAGCAGGCGACACACTGGCGGTTCTGTCAGCCGGGGCCTATTGCATGAGCATGGCCAGCAACTACAACACGCGCGGACGTCCTGCCGAGGTGCTGATTGATGGTGACAAAGCGCATGTGATTCGCGCACGTGAGACGGTCGCAGATCAAATACGTGGTGAAAGTCTGGTTTAGGCAGGGAATTTTTTCTGCAGCCAGTACCAAATCCGATAAGCCAACAAACTGACCAGAACACCAGCATAAGCCCACACCTCGGCAAAGTTGTTTTTGCCCGCGCGCATCCAATAAAAATGCAGCAAGGCCAACAAGGGCAACAGGTAGACCAGTCTATGTAATTGTTGCCAGCGATTCGCACCCAGCCGACGCACTGCTGCGTTGCTTGAGGTCACCGCCAACGGCAACATGAACACAAAACCCAGCATGCCCAGCCAAATGAATGGCCGCTTGACCAAGTCTTTGGCGATGTCATTGAGCTCAAAGCCCTGGTCAAACCAGGCATAACACAGCAGGTGCAAACAGGCATAGTAGAAAGTGGCCAGCCCCAGGCTGCGGCGAAATCGAATCAGCTCAGGCAAGCGCGTGAACCGACGCAAAGGGCTGACTGCCAGTACCAGACACAAAAAACGCAAAGTCCAGTCGCCGGTGGAGCGGCTCAAGGCTTCAGCAGGATTGGCGCCGAGTGCGTCATTGAACAAGGCCCACAGCAGCCAGATGAAGGGCAGCGTCAACAAGCCGTGAAACAAGCTTGTCGCATGCTGCCAAAGTAGAAACCTGCGCCATGGCATGGGATGTCGCAGGCTCAGAAATTCTTGGTCAGGTCCAAGCCGGCGTACAACTGCCCTACCTGGGCTTCATAGCCGTTGAACATCAGCGTTTTGACTTTCTTGGCCAGAATGCCGCCGTCGCCTATGCGCCGCTCACTGGCCTGACTCCAGCGCGGGTGATCGACATTCGGATTCACATTGGAATAAAAACCGTATTCGTGTGCCGCCGCTTTGTTCCAAGCAGTGGCCGGCTGGTTCTCGGTGAAACGGATTTTCACAATGCTTTTGCCGCTCTTGAAACCGTATTTCCAAGGGACGGTCAAACGCACAGGCGCGCCGTTCTGGTTGGGCAGCACTTCGCCGTACATACCGAAACTCAGCATGGTCAGCGGGTGCATGGCTTCGTCCAAGCGCAAACCCTCGGTGTAGGGCCAGCTGAGTATGCGCGAGCCCACATAAGGCATGGTCTTGGGGTCGGCCAGCGTGATGAACTCCACGTACTTGGCGCTGCCCAATGGTTCGACTTTCTTGATGAGTTCAGACAACGAATAGCCCACCCAGGGAATCACCATGGACCAGCCTTCCACACAGCGCATGCGGTAAATGCGTTCTTCCATGGCGCTGAGCTTGAGCAGATCTTCTAAATGCAATCGCCCCGGCTTTTTCACCAAGCCTTCTATCTCTACGCTCCAGCCCTGGGTTTTTAAACTGTGGGCGTTTTGTGCAGGGTCAGATTTGTCCGTGCCGAATTCGTAAAAATTATTGTAAGTACTGGCGTTTTTATAAGGCGTGGGCGTGTCAGCCGTTTGTGCACCGGGCAATGCCGAGACCACCGAGTTCAATGCAGCCAGTTTGCCCGGACGTTGCACTGTTTGGGCCAAGCCCTGGCCGGAACCGGCCAGACATGCCAAGGCCGCTAATTGCTGTACAAATTCTCGTCGTCTGGCGTAAACATGCGCTGGTGTGATGTCGCTGTTTGCACGGTGGTTAAAGCCTTGATCAGATCGAATCAACATGGCGCTACTCCTGACATAAAAAAAGGCTGGCACGCGGCCAGCCTAGTTGAGGGGTGAAAGGCGGTCAATCAGTTCAGGCCGGCGATGTAATCAGCGACAGCCTTGATTTCGCGATCGTTCAATTTAGCAGCGACCTGGCTCATTTGCAGATTGTTCTTGCGAATACCGTCGCGGAACTGGGTCAATTGCGAAGTGGTGTAGTCGGCATGCTGACCACTCAAGCGGGGATATTGCGAAGGAATGCCTGCTCCGTTGGGACTGTGGCAACCGGCACAAGCCGGTATCTGGCGATCGGCAATGCCGCCGCGGTAAATTTTTTCACCCAAAGCAGCCAGATCTTTGTCTTTGGCAAAACCGGGTTTGGCTTTGGTGCTGGCCAAGTACGCGCCGACATTGCGCATGTCGTCGTCGCTGAGGGCTGAGGCAAAACCCATCATGACCGGGTTGGCACGCTTGCCTGATTTGAACTCGGCCAGTTGCTTGGCAATGTATTCGGGGTGTTGCTGAGCCAACTTGGGGTTGACTGTGATGGCAGAGTTACCTTCTGCGCCATGGCAAGTCACGCACACACCGTTGAAGATGGCCGCACCTTTGGCGGGATCTGCCTTGGCGGGAGCGGGTGCAGCGCCTTCGGCGTGCACAGTCAGGAAAAAGCCCGTCAAACTGACGGACAACAGCGTACGGACAATAAAAGTCATGGCAGTCGTGTCTGAATAGGTCAATAGGTGATTCTACAATGCAGACCAGCACCCGACGGGTTGCAAGCAAAGAAAAACCATGGTTCACCCCCCTATTGCAGTCGATGCCGACCGCCCTGACCGCGTCAAGCAAGCTGTCGGCTGGCTGCACACCGCCCGATTTCTCACAACGGCGGCACAGCTACACCATTTACCGGCCTATGAACAACCCGAGATTGCTTTTGTCGGCCGATCCAACGCCGGCAAATCCACTTGCATCAATGTGCTGACCCAGCAGCGCCAACTGGCCTATGCCTCCAAAACGCCGGGGCGCACGCAGCACATCAATTTGTTCGCCCTGGGCCGCCAAAACCAAACCGATACCGTGCTGGCTGATTTGCCCGGCTATGGCTATGCCGCTGTCCCTAAGTCCGACAAAATCCGCTGGCAGCGGGTGATGGCTAACTATTTGATGACGCGCGACAACCTCAAAGGCGTGGTGCTGATGTGCGACCCGCGCCTGGGCGTGACCGAGCTCGATGAAATTTTGCTTGAAGTGATTCGGCCCAAGGTGGAAGAAGGGCTGAAATTTCTCATGCTGCTGACCAAAGCCGACAAGCTCAACCGTAGCGAAGCCGCCAAGGCCTTGTCCATCGCCAAACTGCAATCCGGTGGCGGCGAAGCGCATTTGTTTTCCTCGTTGAAAAAACAAGGCGTCGAAGACGTCAGCCTCAAACTGTGGGAATGGACCCACCCGACCCCGGCGACACCATGATCCGCTTTGAACGCATAGATTTACCGCACGGCATTTCGTTGGACTGCCGACTGGCCGGACACGCGGGGCAACCGGTCATGCTGTTCTTGCACGGCTTTCCGGAAGCCGCCTTTGTCTGGGATGAGCTCTTGACGCATTTCAGCCATGCCGACAACGGCGGCTATTTTTGTGTCGCACCGAATATGCGCGGCTACGCCGGTTCATCCATGCCAGTGGATGTCAAAGCCTACCGCGCCAAAGAATTGGTGAAAGACATCAGCGCCTTGAAATTGCAACTCTCGCCGGACGCGCCGCTGGCCGCGCTGGTGGCACACGACTGGGGCGGCGCTGTGGCCTGGAATGTGGCCAACCAGCAACCCGGCCTGATGCAAGGCCTGGTCATCATCAACTCGCCGCACCCGGGCACTTTTTTGCGCGACTTGAAAAACGACCCGGTGCAGCAGGCGGCGAGTCAGTACATGAACTTTCTGATTCGCCCGGACGCCGAAGCATTGCTCGCGGCCGACGATTACCGGCGGCTATGGACTTTTTTCACCAATATGGGCGCCGAGGACGGACCGAACGCCTGGTTGAATGACCAAGTACGTGATCAATACCGCGCGGTCTGGCGTCAAGGACTGACCGGCGCTTTGAACTATTACCGCGCCTCACCCTTGCGTCCGCCACGCGCCGATGATCCAGCGGCTCAATCGATAGACCTGTCCCCTGAAATGTTGCGCATTTCTGTGCCCACCCTGGTGATCTGGGGCATGCAAGACACTGCCCTGCCTCCGGGTTTGATCAATGGCTTGCAAGACCATGTGCCCGATCTGCAATTGCACCGCATCGCCGACGGTAGCCATTGGCTGGTTCATGAACAACCCTCACTGGTGAGCGGCATTATCGGCAACTGGATCCGCAGATAAAGGTGTTTTCTTCCGATATTTAGCCGCAGGGGTTTACAACAGGCCATGTCTTATTGAGAGGGGCTGAACGGCTCCCTTTTTCATCATGGCGACTTTTCTTCACGTAGGCTGCGGCAGTAAACGCAAAAACTCCACCACCCGGGCATTTGCCGATGCTCCATGGCAGGAAGTCCGTCTGGACATAGACCCGCGTGTCAAGCCGGATGTGGTCAGCAGCATCACGCGCATGCCTGAGGTCAAAGACGACAGCATGGATGCAATTTTTTCAAGTCATAACTTGGAGCACCTGCACGCGCACGAAGTACCTCTGGCCATGAGCGAATTTGTCAGAGTACTCAAACCCGACGGCTTCATGGTGCTCACTTGCCCTGACCTGCAAGCCATTGCAGCGCTGATTGCCGAGGACAAATTGATGCAAGTGGCCTATACCTCACCAGCCGGGCCCATCACGCCGCTGGATATGGTCTACGGTTTGCAAAAAGCGCTGGCAAGAGGCGATATGCACATGGCACACCGTTGCGGCTTCACCCAAAAAGTACTGGTAGCAACGCTCAAGGGTTGTGGCTTTGCCGCCGTGGCATCTATCCGTCGTCCGCATGTGTTTGACCTGTGGGCGCTGGCCAGCAAAAGTCCGCGCACCGCAGAAGAACTGGAGGCCATGGCAATGGCACACTTTCCCCTTGGATTGGCTGCTAGCGGTACAAGTCAGGCTGTCCCGGCGGACGCGTCTTGAATCTTTTATGTACCCAGTAGTATTGAGCCGGTGACTGCATGACACAGGCCTCTATGTGTTGGTTCATGGCATCCGTGTCCGTCTGCAAATCGCCCTGGGGATAGCCCGGCCACAACGGCCCGAGTTCTACGCTGTAACCGCTTGGCGTGAGTCGCGTGACCAAGGTGCAAATTCGCGCGCGCGACAGTTTGACCAGACGCGGCAGTGAATTGGTGGTGGCGGCAGCCACACCGAAAAAATCCGACCACAGCGCCCCTTGAATGCCGAAGTCCATGTCCGGCGAATAATGCAGGCGCATACCCTCGCGCAGTATCTGCAACAAAGGTTGAGCGCCTTCATTGCGCGCCACCGAGCGCACCCGCCCGGAGCGGTTGCGGCCTTGCATCATCCATTCTTCAAAATATTTATTGCGCAAAGGCACGTAAACACAGGCCATGGGAATCTGCTTTAACAAGGTCATGGCCACGCCGCCGGCATCCAGACCGACAAAATGCGGTGCCAGCACAATCAAGGGCGAACTGTCGTCAAACACCGAGAAATCACCGCTAAAGCGTATGCGCTGATTCAACACCTGCTCAGAAGCATGCCATAACCAGGCCCTGTCCCAAAGAGACTGCCCAAGGAACACAAAATGCGCTTTGGCGAGTGCACGCAATTGCTGTTCATTGAGCGCTTTGAAACACAAACGCAGATTAGTCAGGACGACATTTCGCCTGCGCGCCGAGACCAGATAAAACACATGGCCGGACAAGCAACCCAAGCAACGCACAACGCGCAACGGCAAAAACGACAGCAGTTGCATACAGCGGGTTACAGGGTTGAACACAGTCAGGCCTCGTGTCGCGGTTGTTTGAAACGGGCATAGCCCCACAAGTATTGCTCAGGGCATTGTCTGATCAATTGCTCCATCGCGCGGTTGATTTGCAGCACGACAGCATCGACATCGTCGGCCAGTGCTTCTCGCATGGGCTGAACGTGTATGCAATAGCCTTGCGCATTCGGCAATCGCTCTCCCCAAGCCAGAATGATGCTTGCACCTGTTTGCATGGCCAGTCTGGCCGCCAACGTCATGGTGTAAGCGGGCTGGCCCCACATGGTCGACCAGATCCCCATGCCCTCGGGCGGCACCTGGTCGGGTAACAGCCCCACGGCTTCGCCGCGTCGCAATGCTTTCAACATTTGACGCACGCCGTCCATGTTGGTTGGTACGGCCTTGAGGTAAGGACGGTCGCGCGCTTGCAGCAACAAGTCGCGCAACCAAGCCTGCCGCGCAGGCCGGTAAAGTATGGTCATGGGTCCGTGGTTCGGCCCGAAGGTCAGTGCCTGAGTAGGTGCTGTGATCTCAAAACACCCGAGATGCGGTGTCAAAAACAATATCCCTTTGCCCGCAGCAAATGCCGACTCAATGTGTGCTTTGCCCTGCCATTGCACAGGCATGTTACCGCCGAACCAGACTCTGAAAGCTTCCAACGCCTGGCAACCGGCCGCGCCGATGGCAAGGCGCACTTGCGCATGGCTGTAACCAGCTTGCCGTGAATGTTGCTTGAATTGCAAACGGTACCGCGGCGAAAACCACCATGTCAGCCAGCCCAGCGCATAGCCTGTCCGCTGCATCCAAGGCAGAGGAAGGCCAGACAGCCAGCGCATCAAAAAGATCATAAGAGCATGTAAATACTTGTTTAGAATAGGTATTGTCGCTGAGTTAATGAAGCAACTTGCAGGGCGACACACTCGAAAGAGTCGGCTGTTCACCAGTCATCTGCTAAAGCGTTCGCCAGGCTCTTTTGGTATGGCAACGCGTCAACCATCAACAGGAGTTTTACATGGCGAACGATTATCTTTTCACATCCGAATCCGTCTCTGAAGGTCACCCCGACAAGGTCGCCGACCAAATCTCGGACGCTATTTTGGATGCCATCTTCAAGCAAGACCCGCGCAGCCGCGTTGCTGCCGAAACACTGACCAACACCGGTTTGGTGGTGCTGGCCGGTGAAATCACCACCAACGCACACGTCGACTACATACAAGTCGCGCGTGACACGATTCAACGCATTGGTTATGACAACACGGAATACGGCATCGACTACAAGGGTTGCGCGGTCATGGTCTGCTATGACAAACAATCCAACGACATCGCGCAAGGCGTGAACCACGCGTCTGACGACCACCTGAACACCGGCGCCGGTGACCAGGGCTTGATGTTCGGCTATGCGGTCAACGAAACCCCAGACCTCATGCCCGCCCCCATTTACTACGCGCACCGTTTGGTCGAACGCCAAGCCCAATTGCGCCGAGACGGCCGCATGCCGTTTTTGCGCCCGGACGCCAAAAGCCAGGTAACCATGCGCTATGTAGACGGCAAACCTCACAGCATTGACACCGTGGTGTTGTCTTCACAGCACAGCCCTGACCAAAGCGAAACACCGACCAAGATGAAAGCCTCTTTCATCGAAGCCGTGATCGAGGAAATCATCAAACCTGTGTTGCCTAAAGAATGGTTGAAAGACACGCGTTACCTGATCAACCCCACCGGCCGTTTTGTGGTCGGCGGTCCGCAAGGCGATTGCGGTTTGACCGGTCGCAAAATCATTGTCGACACCTACGGCGGTGCTTGCCCGCACGGTGGCGGCGCATTCAGCGGCAAAGACCCAAGCAAAGTGGACCGCTCAGCCGCTTACGCAGCGCGTTATGTCGCGAAAAACGTGGTGGCTGCCGGACTGGCCACACAGTGCCAAGTGCAAGTGGCATACGCTATCGGTGTGGCCAAGCCCATGAACATCACAGTCAATACGCACGGCACCGGCGTGATCAGCGACGAGAAAATCGCCGCGCTGGTGAACGAGCATTTCGATTTGCGCCCCAAAGGCATTATTCAAATGCTGGACCTGTTGCGTCCAATTTATGAAAAAACAGCGGCCTATGGCCACTTTGGCCGCGACGAACCCGAGTTCACCTGGGAGAAAACCGATAAGGCAGCAGCACTGCGTGCTGCTGCTGGGCTGTAAGCCCACCTTGCGTCAGCAAGGCATCGGTTTTCGGGCGAAGCTCATATCGCGCAAGCGATGTGAGCGAAGACCATAAGGCCTGCGTGCAACGGCCAGGCTATAAGCACGGCACCCGCGAAGCGGGGTCTCTGGAAAGTCAAAAGCCTTGTGCGGTCAACGCACAAGGCTTTTTATATTAAGAAAACTAAGCGGTATCAAAAATCACCGCTGCAACAATAGCTATCAGTTCAAACCGGCTATGTAATGGCCCAGGTTTTCAATGTCTTCTTCACTCAAAGTGCTGGCCACACTGGTCATATTGCCTGCATCGTTGGTGCGGTTCTTGGCTTTGAAGTCCTTGAGGGTTTTGATCACGTAGTCGTAATTTTGACCCGCCACTTTCGGGATTTCATTTTGTCCGCTGAACTCTCCCAGGTGGCACATCGCGCACAAGGTTTCATCGGCTTTGGCCAGGCCTTTTTTGGCTTTATCAGGGTCGGCTTTGAAATTCTTGCTGGTGAGTTTTTGTTTGGAAAAGAAATCAGCGATTTCGCGCATGTCATCACGGGTCAAACCTGCGGTCATGGGCGTCATCATGTCGTTGTGACGGCGACCTTCTTGGAAGTCGCGCAATTGCAAATATATGTAGCGGGCGTTTTGCCCGGCCAGGCTGGGCGTATTGGGCATGCTGGAGTTGCCGTTGGGACCAGGACCTGCCATGCAGGTTGCGGCTTTCTCCGGCGCGTGAGCCTGCGCCAGTGAAGGCATGACAGACAACAGCACAACCATTGCAACAAAGGAAAAATGAGAAAGGATTTTCATACGGTTTTCAAAGGTCTGATATCAAAAAGGCCTGGGTGCATTTGCATGCACACAGGCCTCGGCTTAACGCTCAGTCAGCTCAGGGCAGTGCGAACACCACCACAGAATTGCCGCGCTTGGCATCGATCTGGTTGTTACCACCAGCTGCCACTGCAATGTACTGCTTTCCGCCCACGGTGTAAGACACGGGGGGTGCATTCACGCCTGCGCCAGTCTGGTATTCCCAGAGTTTCTTGCCGCTCTTGGCATCGAAAGCGCGGAACAAGCCATTGGCTTCACCGTTGAACACCAGGCCGCCGGCAGTAGCCAGCACGCCGCCGATCAAAGGCTCGTCAGTGTCGAATTTCCATGCCACTTTGCCAGTGTCAAGATTGACAGCAGACAAACGACCGGATTGCTTTTCACTGGGGATGGTTTTGAACGCACCGCCCAACCACAGCTTGCCGCCGGGGTACTTGGAAGCTTCGACGTGGTAAGTCATGGGTTGCAGCAGGTTGGCTGCGTAGACCAGACGTGTTTCAGGATTGATAGCCATGGGGCTCCATTCCACACCGCCGTTGGCACCCAACATCATTTTGGCGCCTTCTTTGGTGGGCAGGGTCCACATGCCATCGATTGGCACCATGGGTTCAGACAAACGGATCAGTTCGCCAGTGGCACGGTCGTGGACGTACACGAAACCGGTTTTGCCGCCGTGGATAGCCACTTTGACCATCTTGCCGTCTTTGCCTTTGGCTTCTGTCAGGATGACAGGAGACACAGCGTCAACGTCCCACACATCGTGTGCCACGTACTGGTAGTGCCATTTGTATTTGCCAGTGTTCAGGTCAACGGCAACGATAGAGTCGGTGTACAGGTTGTCTCCAGGACGCTCAGCACCGTACAGGTCAGGGCTGGGGTTACCGACCACAAAGAATGCAGTGTTGGTTTCCAAATCGACAGCAGGTGTCATCCATACGCCACCGCCCAGGGTTTTGTAGAAATCGCCGCCTTGTTTGGCCAATTGCTCTTTTTCAGCGGCGATGTCACGGTGCATATTGCGACCGCTGGCATCGTTCACAGCCCAAACGCCTTCATGGCCTTTGTCAGGGATGGTGTAGAAAGTCCACTGCAGTTTGCCATCTTTGGCGTCAAAGGATTTAACGAAACCGCGGATGCCGTATTCGCCGCCGTTGGTACCGATCAGGATGCGACCGTTCACAGCTACAGGTGCCATGGTTTCTGAATAACCCAACTCGGGGTCAGCAATCTGGGTATCCCAGACCAGCTTGCCTGTTTTGGCGTCCAAGGCAACCAGTTTGGCGTCCAGGGTACCCATGAACACGTGGCCGCCAGAAATGGCAACACCGCGGTTGTTAGGGCCGCAGCAATAGGTGGTGACGGGACCCATTTTGTGTTTGTAGTGCCACTTTTGCTTGCCAGTGACAGGGTCAATGGCGTAAACGTGGTTGTAAGAGGTGGTGATGTACATGGTGCCATCAACCACAACCGGTGCTGTTTCCATGGATTCCAGAACTTCGGTCTGGAAAGTGAAAGCAGGACGCAGCGAAGCTACGTTGGATGTGTTGATTTGCTTGGCCGGGTAGTAACGGCTGTTGGCGTAATTTGCATTGGTGTGCAAAAAGTTGTTGGCGTCTTTTTCAGCTGCGCTCAGTTGAGCTTGGCTGACTTCCGCCTGGGCGAACCCGGCTGACAAAACACCGACTGCCAAGCAGGCGATGGTTTGGGAAAATTTCTTTCCAAAATTGTGCATTTGTGCTCCTTATGCCTTGCGGCCATGTTTGAAAAACCAGATTGAATTGAGCAATGAATACCCAATCCTTGTCCAGAAGTCTGGGTATTCAACTTGCGATAACCTTGTGCTGTCAGAAACACGTATCACCTGCAAGGAAAATTTCCCATGGCCCATCTTAACCACCCCATATGGAATTGCACTAGGTTGAAATACACCCAAAGGGAAAACCCTTAAGATTTCCACAGCCTAAGCTTTTGACTTTGACAGCCCATAGAACATGACAAAACTGCATTTCATTCTCAAATTGTTTACTATTGGAGTCGCTTTGATTAGCGGCTTTTGTTTACCGGTTGCAGCACAAATCAGCCCGCACCAATCGGTCAATGCACAGTTGCTGGTTGCTGCCCGCCAAGCAGATGCCGAAGGCATACAAAAAAGCCTGGATCGCGGGGCGTCCCCGAATTCCCGCAACCGTGAAGGCAAAACGGCGCTCTTCATGGGCATTGAAAAAAACCAGATGCCCATTGTTCGGATGATGCTGGCTGCCGGTGCCGATGTGAACCTGGCTTCGCTGGAGAAAGTCACTCCCTTGATTGCAGCCGCCTATGCGGGTAACTCAGAGATCGTCGGTCTGTTAATAGACAAAGGCGCCAAACTCGAAGAGCAAGACCGGTTGCATAAGTCGGCCTTGGTGTATGCCGCTGGCATGGGTCACACAACCGTGGTGGAACAACTCCTGAATGCAGGTGCTTTGAAAGATGCTGCCTACGCTGACGGCTTGACGCCGCTGATGTGGGCCGCCGGTCAAGGCCATACAGCAGCGGTCAAATTGTTGCTGGCCCAGGGCGCCGACAAGCACTTGAAAGATGACCGTGGCATGACCGCCGCAACCATCGCCAAAGAAGCAGGTCACGCCGATATCGCTGAACTGTTGCAATAAGCAAACACTACACTGAAATTCAACTATTTCCCGTCTGCCAAAGGGTTTTTCAAAGACTGATCGCTGCCTGAATGGGTGAAGTCAAGCTTCACTGGTTGGGCTCATTGAAACAGCTTTTCTCTACTTCATCGTACATGGCAGCGCGCTGTGTGTCGCTGTGGTAAATCTTCCAGATTTCATCGGCAATCGCCCGGGTAATCTGCTTGAACTCCGGGTTGCAGTGGTGCTTGAGTTGGTCTTGAAATGTGGCCTGCCCGCGTTGCCAGTGGTTTTCACGCAGGATGAAGGCGTAGTGCACCAATTCATGTCCCACACCCCAGGAAACCATTTCCTTGCTGTACTGTTCAATGGTGCGTGGCGCAATACTGATCTGCATTTGATACGAGGGAAATTGCTCTGTTGGGTATTGAAATCCCATGCGCGCAAACGGTGGCACATGCCAGTCCAGTACCAGCCTGGGTGGCGGTAAATCGCTTGGAGCGTGGGTACTGAGTTTGACAAAGTCCCACATTCGACCAATGACGTCATAGTCAATCTCGGGCGGCGTGTATTCGATCGTATGAAAGTCGTCTGCCGCCATCACAGACAGTGGCAGACAACACATTGACAGCGCGAAAAAGAAGGGTTTGAAACGCATGCCTGGGCCCGATTAATTGCCTTGAACATAGCATTAAGCAGACCGTATTGAACCGGATTTAAACCTTGCCCCTAGGGACAGCGGGGGAGTAGCAAGCTCAAAGTTGGTCGCGTTTGGCCAGCTCAGGAAACAATTTCAGCCAGGCGGCAGCAATACAGACAGTGCCTATGCCCCCGGCCACCACAGACACGACAGGCCCCCAAAGGGCCGCAGTCAAACCAGATTCAAATTCGCCCAGTTCGTTAGAAGCGCCGATAAACACCCCATTGACCGCCGCCACTCGCCCGCGCATGTCGTCCGGTGTTTCCAATTGCATCAGGGTCAAACGCGTGACCACGCTGATATTGTCGGCCGCACCTGTGACAGCCAATGCCGCCAGCGACAACACAAAACTGTCAGACAAACCGAATACAGATGAAGCCAAACCAAAGACTGCTACCGCCGCCAGCAGCTTGTAGCCGACCTGCCGCTGTATTGGCCAGCGGGTGATGATGATGGACATGCACAATGCGCCGGAGGCAGGCGCTGCACGCAGCAGCCCCAGGCCGTCGGGTCCAACGTGCAATATGTCGCGCGCAAAAATCGGTAGCAACGCCGTGGCGCCTCCCAGCAGCACGGCAAACAAATCCAGTGAAATCGCACCGAACAAGACCTTGCGTTCCCAGACAAAAGCCACGCCTGCAAACAGCGACTGCCAACTCAAGCTGTTGTGGCGCACCACGTGTTCGTAGCGCACCCACAGAGTCAGCAGCATGGACAAAGTGAACAGCACCGCGCACACAGAGTAAACGGTCAATGCGCCCGTCAAATACAGCACACCGCCGATAGCTGGCCCGCCAATCACCGAAACTTCAACGCCGGTAGAACTCAGCGCAATCGCGCGCTGAAACAAATGCTTGGGCACCAGCAGTGGTGTGATGGCTTGTTGCGCCGGCATTTGAAAAGCACGGGTCACACCCAGCACCCAGGCCACAACAAATATCAATTCTCGGCTGGCTTGCCCGCGCAAGGTCGCTGTGCCCAGCACCACGGCCACCAAGGCCAACACCAACATACAAGTAGCGAATATGCGGCCTCTGTGCAGTCGGTCAATCACATGACCGGCAGGCAAAGCCATGAGCAGCGCAGGAATGAATTGAAACAAGCCCACCAAGCCCAAATCCCAGGCACTGCCGGTCAATTCATACATGTGCCAGCTGATCGCCAGCATCAGCATTTGGTACGCTGAAATACCAAAAATACGCGCCAGCCAAAACCGCATGAACTGGCGTTGCGCCAGTAATTCAGAGAAAGACGAAGTCATTCAGGCATTGTCGGGGCAAAACGCAGGCTAAGCTGGTTTAACAAAAAGCCCTCTGAAACCTGTTTCAGAGGGCTTGCGCTGTGTTTGAGGTGCAGGCGAGAACGTCGGCTGTTTCAAGCGGCCAAACGCTCGTCCACCATGTGCTTGGCGGTGCCGCCGATCAGGATTTTGCGCGACAATTTTTCTTCCGGAATCACGTTTTCCAAGCGGATGACCAGCAAGCCATTGACCATGTCGGCGGCGCGCACCACCACGGTCTCGGCCAATGTGAATTGGTGGCTGAAATCACGCGTGGCAATGCCTTTATGCAGATAATCGCCAGTGGCATTGGCCTGTACCTTGCCGGAAATACTGAGCTTGTTGCCCTCGACAGTGATGTCGATGTCTTCCTGTTTGAAACCCGCCACCGCGACTTCAACCAGATAATTGTTTTCGCTTTGCTTAACGATGTTGTAGGGTGGATAAGTTTGCGCCCTAGAAGCAGGGTCGCCGGTTTCGAGTTGCTGAAAAGCATCGATCAAGCGTTCGAAGCCGACAGAATTGAGCAGGACATTGCGTCCGAATGCATAAGCCATTTGAAATCTCCTTGAATACAAGCAAGTGAATGAAATACCAGAGCCCCGCAGGCACTCTGGTAGCAATTACTTTTGGTTCAGATGGGAAATTTCAAGAGGCTAGGGGATTCAAATCGTCATGCCGCCGTCCACAGAATACGCATTGCCGGTGGAAAAACGCGATTCATCGCTGGCCAGAAACACCACGATAGGAGCGATTTCATGCGCCTGTGCCAAACGGCCCATGGGCTGTCTGGCGATGAAGTTTTTGCGCGCCTGTACCGGGTCAGCCTGGCTATTGATCCGGTCCTGAAGCGAAGGCGTGTCTACGGTGCCGGGGCAAATCGCATTGCAGCGTATGCCTTGGGCCACGTAATCAGCTGCCACGGCTTTGGTCAGACCAATCACCGCCGCCTTGCTCACGCCATAGACAAAACGGTTGGGCAAACCCTTGATGCTGGAAGCCACACTGGCCATGTTGATGATGCTGCCGCTGCCCTGCGCAAGCATCTTCGGCAGTACCGCCTGGATCATCCAGAACTGCGAACGTGCATTCAAGTTCATGGCGAAATCCCATTGCTCATCGGTGGCGTCCAACGCAGTATTGCTGTGCACATAGCCGGCGCAATTGAACACCGCGTCAATCTTTTCAATACGAGCGACCAAGGCGTGTATGCCCGCCTTGTCCATCACATCTAACTTAGCCGTGTGAATACGTTCTTGTCCGGCAAACGCATCGAGTAATGCGGGGTTGACATCAGTGGCCCATACAGTGGCGCCTTCTGCGGCCATGGCCAGCACGGAGGCATGTCCTATGCCTTGTCCGGCAGCGGTCACAAGAACGGTTTTGTTGGCAAGGCGCATGGGTTGTCTCCTGGAAAAACCCATAGCTTAATCATTTCACAACCGCGCTCCACGCCGAGCGCCGCGCGCATATCAAAATCCAGCTATTGAACCAACGATACCGCTTGATCGACAAAACGGTAAATCTCCAGTGGCAGTTTGCCGTTGGGACCCAGGGTTTTCTTGTCCCTGTGCTGACCGGTGCGCACCACCACCAACTCCAGCGATGGCACCACAATCACATACTGGCCTTCGTGGCCTTGCATCAAATAAAAGGGGTGCTCGTACGTCCAATCCATCCACAGTGAATGGCCGTAATACTGCTGGAGATCCGGTTGACGCATGCGTGCAATGAAAGCCTTGTCCAGCAACACCTGACCGTTCCATTGACCATCCTGTAGCAGCAGTTGCCCAAAGCGCGCAAAGTCTCGGGCGCTGGCAAACACACAACAATAAGTGCGTTCCATACCGCCTTCAACTTCAGGCCTGTCCATGGTGTAAATGGCATCATTTTCCATGCCCAGAGGCTGCCATAAACTGCGCGATAAATGCTGACTGATAGTCAAGCCGGGCTCTTTGGCTTGCAAGGCGCGCTTTAAGAACACGCCCAGTAATTGCGTGCTGCCACTGCTGTACTCGTACTCGCTGCCGGGCTCACGCTCAAATCCGTGCGACAAGACCAGCGCCTCGGCATTTTTTCCGAAGTACAAATCCGTGGTCATGTTCAACGGCAGGTAATAGTTTTCCTCCCATTCATGGCCTGACTTCATGGCAGCAAGTTGGGCGATGGTCGCTTTTTGTCCTCGTGTATCGTTGGCGTATTCCTTGATCTGCTCGGTCAAAGGCGCGTCAAAACTGCTGATGAAGCCTTGTTTGACGGCCAGTCCAGTCTGCAAAGTGGTGATCGTTTTGGCCATAGAAAATGAGTTAGTCAGGCTTTGGGCGTTGTAAGGTGCAAAATATTCTTCATGCACCAAAGCACCTTTTTGGATCACTAAAAATGCAGCGCTGCCGTATTGATTCAAATAATCTCTTGTTTGCACGTCCAATGGCTTTTGGTTGTAGCGAGGGTCCTTGGGCCAGGCAACGGAAACTCCCTTGGCAATCAGTCGCTGGTCAAAATTGCGTGAATCATCAATATAGGCTGTTCGGTGTCCCTGCAAATACGTACCGGCAAGTGCACGCCATATGTAGCTGTGTCCGCTGAACTGCAGGCCAGCTGCCAAGAGCAACAACACAAGTGTTGCGATGGTCAAAGTCTTTTTCATTGAATATCTTTCTTCAAACAGCTGCACTTTAGCCAATCCCATAAAACACGGGCGTGATTTTTAACACCCCATAATGCCGCTATGGACCTTCAGGCATTGTTTTCTAAGCTGATCTACCTGACCTACAGATTGGCCAATTTCGTCAACAACAGCTTGATGGATGACCCGGCCTATCTGGCACTCATATTCACATGACAAGCACCACGCATGTACTTTACTTGCACGGTTTTCGCTCGAGTCCGCTGTCTGCCAAGGCGCAGTTGATGGCGCAATGGCTGGCGCTGCACCACCCCTGTGTGTATTGGGCCTGTCCTCAACTGCCGGTGTCACCGCTGGAGGCTGCCGAAGTCATACAGGATATTTTGAGTGGCTGGCCGTCCCGCAGCAGCACGGTGATAGGTTCTTCCCTGGGAGGCTTTTATGCCACCTGGGCAGCAGCACAACACGGCTGTGCAGCAGTGCTGCTCAATCCAGCGGTACACCCGGCTCGCGACCTGCTCGGCTACTTAGGAGTTCATCCGTGCTGGCATGACCCGTCGCAACAGATAGAGGTCACGCAAGCTCATATCGAGGAAATGAAGGATTTGTATGTCGGCCAGGGGCTTGGCTGTTTGTCTGAGACTGACAGGTCAAGCGCTCGCCCCTTGGCAGATCCTGAACGTTTGCTGGCGGTCATCGCCAAAGGCGATGAACTGCTGGATTGGCGCGAGATGCACGCCCGTTACGCTTGGGCGCAAACCCATGTGCTGGAAGCCTCAGACCACGGCATCAGTGACTTTTCTCAGCACCTGCATGTGCTGTCAGATTTTTTATTCGAACAAGACGATTAAATATTGTCTTGCCATCGAAATGGCCTTGATCAGTACAGACCAAGACTGATGGCATAAGCCACTGCCGCCACAAAGGCGCTTGCCGGTATGGTCAAAATCCAAGCCCAGACTATGGTGCCGGCCACCCCCCAGCGCACTGCGCTGGCGTGTCTGACTGAACCTACCCCGACGATGGCGCCTGTGATGGTGTGGGTGGTAGACACCGGAATACCCAGCGCTGTTGCCAGAAACAAGGTCATGGCGCCGCCGGTTTCGGCACAAAAACCGCCCACAGGCTTGAGCTTGGTGATGCGCTGGCCCATGGTTTTGACGATGCGCCAGCCGCCCATCAAGGTACCGCAAGCAATGGCAACGTAACAAGCAAATATCACCCAAAACGGCGGCATGCTGTCTTGCGCGGACACATAGCCCGTGGCAATCAGCAGCATCCAAATGATGCCTATGGTTTTTTGCGCATCGTTACCGCCATGCCCCAGGCTGTAGGCACCGGCAGACAACAATTGCAAGCGACGGAACCATTTGTCAATGTGCGAAGGGGTAGAGCGCAGAAACACCCAGCTGACCAGCAGCATCATCAGCGAGCCCAGCAGAAAACCCAGCAAGGGCGAGACAAAAATAAACACCACGGTTTTCATGACGCCGGCCAACATCAGCGCCGAAGTACCTGACTTGGCCATGACACTGCCCAAAATGCCGCCTATCAATGCATGCGAGGAACTGCTGGGTATGCCGTAATACCAGGTCACCAGGTTCCAGGTGATGGCGCCGACCAGGGCGCCGAACACCACGTGTATATCCACCACACCGGGCATGACTATGCCTTTGCCTATGGTGGCAGCCACGCTGAGGTGGAAGACAAACAAAGCGATGAAGTTAAAAAATGCAGCGAACATCACCGCTTGCGTCGGTTTCATTACACCTGTAGACACAACGGTGGCTATCGAATTGGCGGCATCATGAAAACCATTGATAAAGTCGAACATCAAAGCCAGAAAAACCAGCAAGACCACGATCCACAAAGCTGTTTGCATCAAAGTGTCCCGGTCAGATCAAGAATTCTCAAGAATGATGCCTTCGATCAAGTTGGCCACATCCTCGCATTTGTCTGTGATGGTTTCCAGCAATTCGTAAATCGCCTTGAGCTTGATCAATTCACGCACATCGGGTTCCTCGCGAAACAATTTGCTCATGGCGCTGCGCATCACGTGATCCGCATCTGACTCGAGGCGATCGATTTCCTGGCAGGTTTTCAATGCCCCTTCAGCCGCCTTAGGGTCGGCCAGCTTACCTATCAGCTTGACGGCGTCGTTGACCCGGCTGCAACACTTCACCCCCAAATCGGTCAGGATGAAAATCTCATCCGTCATCTTCTTCACGTCATACAAACTCATGGTTTCTGCCGAGTCCTGAATCAGGTCAGCCACATCGTCCATGGTGTTGATCAGCGAGTGAATTTGCTCCCTATCGATGGGTGTGATGAAAGTCTTGTGCAAGGCGGTGCTGACATCGTGGGTAATGCGGTCGGCGGCACTTTCCGCCTTGTCCACATCCAAGGTGTATTTTTCGCGCAAGCTCAGGTTGTCATAGTTTTGCACCAGGTTGGAAAAAGCCTGTGAGGCCTCGACAATCCTGTCCGCGTGCCGGTTGAACATTTCAAAAAAATCTGCTTCACGGGGTAATAGTTTGGAAAAAAGCATAGGTGTCTTGTGTTTGGGAAATGGGATCACGGACAGTGATTTATGACGGTATTGTGACAAACTTCCGACCCCGTCATTTCAAGCAACTTGGCGGGACTTGCGCGTTCTGAATGAGTAAGTTTGGCTGACGCCTGTTCCAGATGGCTGTGTCTACAGTGCCAGTCATGAACAACCGGTTAATAAGCAGTGAAAGAGCAACGCCGCAAGACTTGCAGGCGGTTGAATGGCTGTCTCAATTGCTGCTCAAGGGATGGGAACTTCAAGCCTCCGACATACACCTTGAGCCTTTTGACAGCTTGTTGCGGGTACGGGTTCGCCGCGATGGTGTGTTGTATGAAATGCCGTCGCCCCCCGCCGCTTTGCGCGAACAAATCATTTCCCGCGTCAAGGTGCAGTCACGTTTGGACATTGCCGAAAAACGTTTGCCGCAAGACGGTCGCATGCAGCTGGCGCTCAACCAGCGCATGGTGGATATGCGGGTCAGCAGTCTACCTACCCTGCATGGCGAAAAAATTGTGCTGAGGATCCTCGACCAACAATCGAACTCACTCTGCTTTGAGGCATTGGGACTGCCAGACGCCGAACTTTCACAAGTGATGCAAGCGATAGCCAAACCCAATGGCTTGGTCTTGATCACTGGACCGACTGGATCTGGCAAAACAGTGACTTTGTACACCTGCCTGAATCACTTGAACACGCCTGGCGTGAACATCGCAACCGTCGAAGACCCTTCAGAGATTGTGTTGCCAGGGGCCAATCAGGTGAATGTGAACGAGCGCATAGGCTTGACATTTGACACCGCGCTCAGGGCTTTGCTGCGACAGGACCCGGACATACTCATGGTCGGTGAAATCCGTGACCAAGCCACAGCTGACATGGCCGTCAAGGCCTCACAAACCGGTCACCTGGTGCTGTCCACGCTGCATACCAACGACGCACCGTCCACACTGACACGCTTGAACCACATGGGTATTGCCGGGTTCAATTTAGCTAGCAGCGTCATTCTTATCTGTGCGCAACGCCTGTTGCGTCGCTTGTGTGCCCTCTGTAAACAAGCGCTGCCTGACGGCAGCGGTTGGCGGGCTGTCGGCTGCGCCCATTGTCTCAACGGTTACAAAGGAAGGGTGGCTATCCATCAGGTCATGCCAGTCACGCCTGGCTTACAGCAATTGATACTGCAACAAGCAAGCACCCAGGCATTGGCCGATCAAGCTGAGGCAGATGGCGTGCGCACTCTGCGCCAGGCCGGTATGCTCAAAGTGCTTGCGGGCGAAACCTCACTGCAAGAAGTACAGGCGGCGACCCATGGCTGATGCCATGCCGGGCACAGGCCAGTCCTTGTCAGCAGACAAGTCAGGTCGTCTCCAAAGTCAAAGGTCAGATGCCGCACAACTTTGCGAATTCACCCGTCAACTTGCCACACTGGTCGGCGCTGGTGTTCCTTTGCTACAGTGTTTAGACACGATCCAACAAGGTGTCAGTGGCCAAACCATGGGACCTGTGGTGCAAGCCTTGCGCCGTCAGATTGCAGCCGGCAAGTCGTTAGAAAACGCCTTGCAGCAAACCGGTTTTTTTGACAGGCTGTATTGCCAAATGGTGGCGGCCGGCGAATTGGCCGGTAACCTGGACGACATGCTTAACCGCTTAGCCCGCCACACCGAACGGCATGAGCAGCTCAGACGCAAGGTCCGCATGGCATTGGTCTACCCGGTGGCGGTCTTGTTCATCGCGGCGCTGGTGGTGACCGTCATCCTGGTATGGGTGGTTCCGGTGTTTCAGTCCATATTTGCTTCTTTCGGCGCACAGCTGCCAGCGGCCACGCGTTTCATACTTGGCCTGAGTGCGGGCTTGCTGCACTGGGGTTTGCCGTTTCTGGTCGTGACCCTGTTGACTGCAACCGTTTTACGCAGGCAATTTCGCCGCAATGCAACATGGCAATGGCAATTCGCGCTGCGGGTTTTGTCGCTGCCTTTGGCCGCCGGTCTGATTCGCAGCGCCAATCTGGCGGCATGGACGCGTTGCCTGTCCATGCTGACCCAGTCCGGCGTGCCGCTGCTCGAAGCGCTGGAAGTGTTGTCTGGCGTATGCACAAACCAGGTGTACGCCAGGCTTTGTCTAGATATCCGGCAATCGGTATTGCGTGGCAGCAGTCTGGCCATAGCCATGCGCAATGCTTCTTTTTCCGTCGGCCTGAAGACTGGTTTATTTCCACCCTTGTTGATTCAAATGGTGGATATAGGCGAGCAATCAGGCACACTGACCGTGCTTTTATCCAGAGCCGCGGATGCGCAAGATGAAGCGCTGGAACAGCAGGTACACGGCTTGACGCAATTGATTGAACCTTTGCTGGTCGTGGTGCTAGGCGGTCTGGTCGGCGGCATGGTGGTGGCTTTGTATTTGCCGGTCTTCCAACTCGGTCAAGTGCTGTAGCGCGGCGGTCTTATAGACTCCAAGCCATGAGCACATCGGATTTCAGACGCATAGGCCTGACCGGCGGCATAGGCAGCGGTAAATCTACTTTGGCCCGACTATTGACTGAAAAAGGAATTCAAGTCATCGATGCCGACGCGATTTCCCGCCAGTTAACCGCCACCGGCGGGGCGGCCATGGCCGCCATTGCCCGGCATTTCGGTGCTGACTTTGTCGCGCCCGACGGCAGCATGGACCGTGAACGCATGCGCGAACTGGTGTTCAGCCAAGCAGATGCCAGGCTGAGGTTACAAGGCCTACTGCACCCACTGATTTCCGCCGAGATTCATACCAGGCAACAAGAAATTCGCCAGAAAAATATATCTTTAATATTCATAGATATACCTTTATTGATTGAATCTTTTTACTGGCGCCGGCATACAGACAGGGTGCTGGTGGTCGATTGTGCTGAAAGCACACAGGTCCGCCGGGTGGTACAGCGAAGTCAGTTGCAACCCGAGCAGGTACTCGCCATCATGGCTCAGCAGGCAGGACGCCCGCAAAGATTGGCTGCCGCAGACTGGGTAGTCCACAATGATGTGGACGACATACGGGCACTGCAAATGCAGGCAGACGCGATTCAACTGCATTTTTAGCCTGTTTAGAGTGTCATAAGCTGCTTGTCAGCGGTTATCATTTCCGCTGTTCCAACCCTTTAGGCGTTTGCTTTTTTGTGATTCTCTACGAGCACCCATTTAACGAGCGTATTCGCACTTATCTGCGGCTTGAATATCTGCTCGGGCGTTTTGAACATTTGCTGCTCAGGTCCTCGGAAATAGATCACCATTTTGCCCTCACCACTTTGTTTGAAATTGTCGATGTCGGCGGTCGCTCCGATTTGAAGTCGGATATTTTGAAAGAACTCGAACGGCACAAGCATCAGTTCAACAGTTACCGTGGCAACCCTTCAGTGGCGCAGTCTGTGTTGGATGAATTGCTGGGCAATATTGAGAAATGCCTGCAAGGTTTCAATACCCAAAGCGCACGCATCAGCAATTGCGTGACTGACAGCGATTTCCTCAGCAGTTTGCGCAACCGCGTTGCTGTACCAGGAGGCACTTGCGCGTTTGATTTACCCAGTTACCATGCCTGGCAACAACGGGATGCCGATGTCCGTCGTCAGGATATTTTGAAATGGTCTGAGCCTTTGAAAGCCTTGCACGACAGCGTCAACCTGTTGATGCGCCTGCTGCGTGAAAGCGGTTCACCGCAACGCGTGGTTGCTCAGCAAGGGCAATTCCAACAAGCTTTGCCACAAGGGCGTTTTCAAATGATGCGCTTGTTCATTGACGAATCTTTGGGACTGGTCCCCGAGATCAGCGGCAACCGCATGATGGTCTGGGTCCGCCTGATTCACCAGACCTGGGAAGGCAAACCTCAAACCGCTGTCGGCAACGCGGAATTTGAAATCGAGCTTTGCGCCTGAGCCAGCCACTCTAATACCGGCACGGTACCGGGCAACACTGGCGTGACCTGCACAGGTAACTGCTCCCAGCAAAACTGCTGCCCTTCTTTCATTTGCAGTTCACCTTGCCATTGGTAAACCTTGCAGAAATGCAATTCCACCAGGGCGTGCGGGTAATCAATACGCTCGGTCTTCCAAGGCAAAGGTTTGGCGATGGTGATGCCGAGTTCTTCTTGCAATTCGCGGGTCAGGGCCTGAGCCAAGGTTTCACCTGCTTCTATTTTTCCACCCGGAAATTCCCAATGCCCTTCATAGGCTTTGCCGGGCGGGCGGGTAGTCAATAAAAACCGGCCATCAGCCCTGAACAACACACCGACAGCCACCTGGGTCAGCGGGCGTTCAGTGCCACCGGCACGCGGCAGATTTGCATCCACCATGCGTACAGGCTGGTGTGGGCTTGAGGTCATGCGTTAGCGCTACCCAAACGCCCGGCGAAATCCCTGGCGAACTGGTAAGCCACCCGCCCGCTGCGTGATCCGCGCTCAAGCGCCCACACCAGCGATTCAGGATGCGCCTGTGCCCGTAAGTTTTGCGGGACTTGCAAGGAGGACAGCCACTGGTCAACGATATGCAAATACTCGTCCTGGCTGAAAGGGTAAAAACTCACCCACAAACCGAAACGCTCGGACAAAGAGATTTTTTCTTCTATGACTTCGCCGGGATGTACTTCGCCGTCTTCGGTGTGTGTGTAGCTGAGGTTGTCCTTCATGTACTCGGGCAACAAATGACGGCGGTTGCTGGTGGCGTAAATCAGCACATTCGCAGTCGCTGCGGCCACGGTGCCATCCAAGATCGACTTGAGCGCCTTGTAGCCGGGTTCGCCTTCGTCAAAACTCAAGTCATCACAAAAAATGATGAATTTCTCCGAACGCTCAGCCACCACTTCGATGATGTCCGGCAGGTCCACCATATCCTGCTTGTCAACCTCGATCAAGCGCA
Organism: Comamonadaceae bacterium; assembly: GCA_947452325.1. Classification (GTDB taxonomy): domain Bacteria; phylum Pseudomonadota; class Gammaproteobacteria; order Burkholderiales; family Burkholderiaceae_C; genus Limnohabitans. The sequence goes on from CANGCZ010000001.1 coordinate 35,138, forward strand.
ACCCACGTTCTGCATAGGTATTGAGACAGGCTTTGACCAGCGAGGATTTACCGGTACCGCGCGCACCGGTAAGTAACACGTTGTTGGCGGGTTTGCCTTCTAGGAACTGCAAGGTATTGCGCTGTATTTTTTCTTTTTGCTGATCGATTTCTTTCAAATCATCCAATGACATTTGTCCAATATGTCGCACCGGTTCGAGTACGCCGTGGCCACTGCTGCGCTTGCGGTAACGAAAAGCAATACCCGCTTGCCAGTCAGGCGCGTGCAAAGGTTGCGGCAGTATGCGTTCGATACGCGCCATCAACAATTCGGCGCGGTGCAGCATACGTTCTAAAGCATCGTTCATGAGTTAGCTGCGGTAATCCGCGTTGATGGTGACGTATTCATGGCTCAAGTCGCATGTCCATACCTGATCTTGTGCCTGGCCACGCCCGAGCAATACGCGCACCATGATTTCATCTTGTTTCATCACGCGTTGACCGTCTTGCTCACGGTAGTCGGCGTGGCGGCCACCGCGTGTAGCCACGTGCACATCGTCAAGAAACAAATCAATCAGACTTTGATCTAAGTCTGCGATACCTGCGTATCCAACCGCAGCCAGAATACGGCCGAGATTGGGGTCACTGGCAAAAAAAGCGGTTTTCACCAAAGGAGAATGTGCAATCGCATAAGCCACTTGGCGGCATTCAGCGGCGTCACGCCCGCCTTCAACGCTGACCGTGATGAACTTGGTGGCGCCTTCGCCGTCACGCACTATGGCCTGCGCCAGCCAGCGCGCCACATCCAACAGGGTCTGTTTCAACAAACGCGCACTCTCACTGCCCCAATGGCTTATTTCGGTAGTGCCTGCTTTGCCGCTGGCAATGACGACAAAGGAATCGTTGGTTGAAGTGTCACCGTCAATAGAAATGCGATTGAACGAGGCTTCAGCCAGTTCATGCGCCAGCGCCTTCATCAAACCCGGAGCGATGGCCGCGTCGGTGGCCATGAAGCCCAACATGGTAGCCATGTTGGGACGGATCATGCCCGCCCCTTTTGACATGCCGGTGATGGTGACTGTTTTGCCTTCAATGCTGATTTGACGGCTGGTTGCCTTGGGTAAGGTGTCGGTCGTCATGATGGCTTGCGAGGCCAGCGACCAGTTGTCAGCCACACTTGAAGCAAGCGCTTTGGGCAAGCCGTCCACAATGCGTTGAACAGGCAAGGGTTCCATGATGACGCCGGTGGAAAAAGGCAGTATGTGTTCCGGCTTGACGTTCAGTTCAGCGGCCAAGGCTTGGCAAACAGCAAATGCATTTTGCAAACCATCTTCACCAGTGCCCGCATTGGCCACACCGGTGTTGATCACCAATGCACGTATGCCATTGCCCGCAGCAAGATGCTGCTTGCACAATTGCACCGGCGCAGCACAAAAACGGTTTTGCGTAAATACAGCGCCGACAACAGAGCCCGGGTCCAGTGTGATGACGGTCAAGTCTTTGCGATGGGCTTTGCGGACACCCGCTTCGGTGACACCGATAGACACACCGGCCACGGCATGCAAATCTTGCGCAGGAGTGACGTGCAGATTTACCGCCATGGTTCAGGCCAGTTTGCCGTGACAGTGTTTGTATTTTTTACCGCTGCCGCAAGGACAAGCCTCATTGCGCCCGACCACTGGCACTTGGTCAACAGCGGCTGTTGATTGGCTGGCGCCAAACAACTGAGCTTGACCGGTTTCGTCCGGCGCTGAATATGTGAGGTTGGTGACGGCATCTGCACGCTCTTCAATGGCAAGTGCTGCATCTTCAACCTGAGTGGCAGTTTCGATTTGCACGGTCATGAGGATGCGCGTGACTTCATTTTTCACCATATCCAACAATTGACCAAACAACTCAAAGGCTTCGCGCTTGTATTCCTGCTTGGGTTGTTTTTGCGCATAGCCGCGCAAATGTATGCCTTGACGCAAATAGTCCAGCGAGGACAAATGTTCACGCCAATGGCTATCTATGTTTTGCAGTAAGACTGCGCGCATGAACGGCGTGAATTGTTCTACACCCACGGTTTCAATTTTGCTGTTGAATGCATCATGGGCAGCTTGCACCACCATGTGCAAAATATCTTCGTCAGTGATGGCTTGTGCTTTTTCGACTTCTTGGGTCAAAGGCAAATCGATGTGCCAATCATTACGCAATACATTTTGCAAACCGGCGATGTCCCATTGCTCTTCTACCGACTCTTCAGGCATAAACTGACGTACCAAATCAGTGAAGCAGCCTTCACGCAGGCTGGCGATTTGCGCCGTCAAATTTGAAGCATCCAAAATGTCATTGCGCTGCTGGTAAATGACTTTTCGCTGGTCATTGGACACATCATCGTATTCCAGCAACTGTTTGCGAATGTCAAAGTTTCGCGCTTCTACTTTGCGCTGCGCGCTTTCAATGCTGCGAGTGACCATGCCTGCTTCAATGGCTTCACCTTCAGGCATCTTCAATCTATCCATGATGGCTTTGACGCGCTCACCGGCAAAAATACGCATCAGCGAGTCATCCAGGCTGAGATAAAACCGAGAAGAACCGGGGTCGCCTTGGCGGCCGGAGCGACCGCGCAATTGGTTATCGATGCGCCGTGACTCATGACGCTCGGTGGCAATGATGCGCAAACCGCCGACAGATTTCACAAACTCATGGTCTTTGGCCCAAGCCTCACGCAACTGCAATGCTTTGGCTGCTTTGTCACTGTCGCTCAAACTCTCATCGGCCATCAATTTATCAACGGCTTTTTCTACGTTACCGCCCAACACAATATCGGTTCCGCGACCGGCCATGTTGGTGGCGATGGTGATGGATTTGGGTGCACCTGCTTGCGCCACAATGTCCGCTTCGCTGGCGTGTTGTTTGGCGTTGAGCACCTGGTGCTTCAAGCCTGCTTTGTCCAGCATGCCCGAGAGCAATTCAGACAATTCAATCGAAGTGGTGCCAACCAACACAGGCTGACCGCGCCCGTGGCATTCTTTGATGTCATCGATGGCCGCTTTGTATTTTTCTTCCGTGGTTTTGTAAACCCGGTCTAACTGGTCTTCACGCAAACTTTGCTTGTTGGGCGGAATGATGACTGTTTCTAAACCGTAAATTTCCTGAAACTCATAAGCTTCGGTGTCCGCGGTTCCGGTCATACCGCTTAATTTTTCATACAAACGGAAATAGTTTTGGAACGTGATGGACGCCATGGTCTGGTTTTCAGCCTGGATAGGCACACCTTCTTTGGCCTCAACAGCCTGGTGCAAACCATCACTCCAACGGCGTCCTGACATCAAACGGCCGGTGAACTCATCCACGATCACAATCTCACCGTTTTGATTCACGTAATGTTGGTCGAGATGGTACAGGTGATGTGCACGTAACGCTGCATACAAATGGTGAACCAAACCTATGTGTGACGGGTCGTACAAAGACGCGCCTGCGGGCAACAAACCCATGTCAGACAGAATTTTTTCAGCCTTCTCATGACCGAGTTCAGTCAAATACACCTGATGTGATTTCTCGTCGAGAGTGAAGTCACCGGGTGTGATGACGCCCTCGCCGGTGCGCAAATCCATCTC
>CANGCZ010000002.1 GCA_947452325.1 Comamonadaceae bacterium
TACCACTCCCGGGTGGTCACGTCTGTGGGTTTGTAGGCATTGGCCTGATCGTTCCACAGCATCATGCCCATCTTGCCTTCGACACGCATGCAATGCTCAAACTGCCCGGCCGGGGTGTTGATCTTGACGTCCATGTCGGCCACTGTGAAAACCATGGGCATGTTTTTGAATTTGTCCAGGTACCTGAATTCAGCCGGTTTTTCATTTCGACGGCGTAAAAAATAAGGCACGGTGGTGGTGGTCCAACTGCTGCCTACGGCCAGGGTTTGTGGCAAGACGGTGCGCGGCTCAGGATCCATCTCAGCTTGTTCTTTGGTGGGCATCTTCATGGCCACGCGGCTGATCCCTTTGTCGTTGCTGCTCAACCAGTATTCATGGCCGTTGCTGCTGCGGCGGATCCAGGCGGTGCTGCCATCGGCCAAAGCCGCGCTGCCCAGGTTGCGCATTTCCAAGGTGTAACGCAAGGTCTTGCCGTCAGGCTCGTCGTACACGGTTTCAACCTGGTAAGTCCAGCTTTTGCCGGCGGCCAGGGGAAACAAGGGGTTTTCCTTGACCGGTTGATCGCAAGCACTGAGAAAAAGCACGGCACTCAAGCCGATCAGAAAAATTCGCGTCTTCATTTTTCCGGTACCTGCGGGGTGGGCAAGTCCATGATCTTGACTTCCTGTTCATCACTGCCGGGGTTGAGCCAGCTCGTGCCCTTGCCGTTGCCTTGTTGTTTGATTTCAGCTGTGCCCATTTGAGGCACGCCTTCGCGCCCTTTGCGCATGCCGTCCGAAATCTGCTCGTGCAAAGCGCGTGTGTAGGGCAGCTTGTAGGCACGTGGCTGTAAAAAGCTTTTGCCTTCTTCTATTGGCGTGACCCAGACGTACAAGGCACCCGGGAATTTGCCGCGCGGCTCGTCCACCAAGGCCGCCAGCATGACAAAGCGTTCCGGCAAGGCGTCGGTGCTGGGAATGCCCAGCAGCGAGTGCACAGCGCCGAAGCCGAAGAAATAAAAACAGCTGACAGACAGAGCCAGCAAACCTTTGAGCCAGTTCGGCCAGTTGGAATACACCAGCGCCAACGCCAGCAACACGGCGATGAGTGCAAAAACAATGATGAAGGTCAGCGTCATATCAGAAAGACTTGATTAAGTTTTTGGGGATGGTGTTGACATTGTCTACACCACCTTCGGGGGTGACCGTGAATCTGGCCATGGTGACTTCCTTGCCGCGAGCTTCCAGCGTGGACTGGCCGTAAAACACCACTTCGGCCTTGGGATTGACTTTGATCACTGACAAAGTGGCCAGCACGGGTTGGCCTGCTTTAGGGTCACTGGTGTCAATGTCTTTGGTTTCGTAATAGTGGGCATTGACCACGTATTCGCCGGGGACGATGCTGCGTATCGTTACCACTTCCTGACGCAAGGGGTTCACCACTTTGTGGCCATTGACCATGATGGTGTTGTTGGAGTTACCCCGGTCGTCGCGGTCCAGGTGCATCAAATCCGCTTCGCGGTTGCGAAACCACACGCTCTCACCCGAAGGCCCTTGCACCCACAAATCGATGTCGTTCGGGTCCATGTCCGGCCAGGACAAAGTGATGATGAATTCGGCCTTGGCAGGAATATCACCGCTTTTGGTGGCCTTGGGGTTCATGGCCAGCAAAGCAATGATGAAACAAAAGACAAAGGCAATCAACATGTTGAACAACATGTCGTAAAAAGGATCAACCTCAGGCTCGCGGGAAAAACGGTTTTTGCGCATGGCGTGTCAGTCGCGTCAGCGGCCGATGATCATTCCGTGGCGTTGTGCTTGTCCTAGCAACTGGTCGGCAAAGCGGTCCATGCGAGTGAGTTGCAAGCCCAGCAAGATATTGCCGACCAGACCGACCATGGTGGTCAGCAAGGCCACACCCAGGCCGGAGGTCAGGTTGCGTAACAACTCTTGCGCCTGGCTGGGGTCAAAGTTTTGTATCTGACCGATTTGCATGGCCAGCACTGAAAAACCGATGACTTTGCCAAGCAATCCCAATTTGAGTTGCACGCCATTGACCCACCATGCGGTGGAATGCGGGCCATGGGTTTTTTCCATCAGCAAGTCCAATGGTGCACCGCTGTCTTGCGGGTTGGCGGCCAATGCCGCCCAATATTCACCGGCCCAGCACTCGGCTTTGAGCAAACCTTGCAGTCCGTGAGAAGCGGCCTTGTCCAGCAGATCGCGCTGACGAGTGAGTTCACGCGAGCGCACGCCGCACCACAAGGTAGCCACTGCAAACACCACAATGATCACCAAGGTGATACCGGTCGGGTCCGAGCTGATCAGCAAGTGCCAGACGCCTTTGATGCCCAACAACCAAGTGGAAAAAACAAACAAACCCAGCAACACCAGCCATTCAAACCACAAAGGTTCTACGTCCCACTTAGGGTTGGCTGTCTTAAGCCGCTTCAAAAAAGACTTCAAAACTAACCACCTGTCAAAAAAAATGCCGGTTCTCTGCGGTTTAATCTTTCAATAACAGCCGCAGCGGCTAAAGAGTGGGCAGGATAATAACTTAGCCCACTGAAGTACCGGCTTGCGGGGAAATCGCGGTGTTGAGCCACCCGCTTGAGACGTGGCACACTTGACCCATCATTTTTTGAACGGACGCTGACATGGCTAACGACAACTTGATTTCTGATGCAGACAACAGCACGCACGAAACTGACCCACAGCGCTATAACCGGATCCTGGTGCTGCTGCACTGGTTGCTGGCATTGGCTTTGATCGGTCAACTGGTGCTGGGTTTGTGGATGGTTGACCTGCCCAAAGAGCCACCGGGCTACCGTGGCGGCTGGTTCAATGTGCACAAATCCATTGGCCTGGTGATTGCCGTGTTTATTGTTTTGCGATTGGGCTGGCGCATCAGCCACCCTGTACCGGCGGCTGTGGCCGCGTCCGGCACATGGCAAAACACGGTTTCAAAGCTGAATCACGCTTTGATGTACGTCTGTATGTTGGCCATGCCGCTGACCGGTTTCATTGGTTCCAATTTTTCCCAATACCCCATCAAATTTTTTGGCACTCCTTTGCCTCGTTTGTTCGAACCGCAGCCGGACATGAAAGCCTTGTTTGCCGAGGTGCATGAATTGTTTGCGACGGTTTTCATGGCATTGATTGCCCTGCACCTGGCGGCGGTGGTCTGGCATGTGCTGGTCAAGCGCGACGGTTTGTTGCATCGCATGAGCTGGGGCAGAGCTGCTGACAATTGAAGATTCTTTTTCTTCATCAAAATTTCCCCGGTCAGTTCAAACACCTGGCGCCGGCCTTGGCCGCAGCCGGCCATGAAGTACATGCGCTGCTGCTGGCTAACAAACCCGGCATGTGGTGGCAAGGCGTTCGGGTCCATACTTATTTCCCCAAACGCAGCAGCACCCCCGGCATACACCCTTGGATCATCGACATGGAAGCCAAGGTCATACGCGGTGAGTCGGTCTTGCACTGGGCCTTGTCGTTCAAGCAACAAGGTTTTTATCCGGATGCCGTGATTGGGCATCCATCCTGGGGCGAAAGTCTGTTCATCAAACAGGTCTGGCCTGACACCCGGTTGGGTTTGTTTTATGAAATGTTCTATCAGTCTCAGGGACAAGACGTGAATTTCGATCCGGAATTTTCTCTGCCTGAGATCAGCGCTGAAAGTCGCTTGATGGTGAAAAATGCCATCGCTGTTTTGCAGCACCGCTCGGTAGACGCAGCTGTGTCGCCCACACAGTGGCAGGCGCAGACTTATGACCCGCATATGCGCGACAAAATCACTGTGGTGCACGACGGTATTGACACTGCCGCCATCCGGCCTGACCCGGCGGCCAGGTTGAGCTTAGAGGATGGTCGCAGTTGGTCGCGTGACGACGAAGTGCTGACTTTTGTCAGTCGCAACCTAGAGCCCTACCGTGGCTATCACATCTTCATGCGGGCGCTTCCCGAAGTGTTGCGTCTGCGCCCGCAGGTGCAGGTGTTGATCGTAGGCGGCGACAGCGTGAGTTATGGTGCCAAGGCGCCTGAAGGCAAAACCTGGAAGCAAATCTATATCGACGAAGTGCGCGCTCAAATCCCTGACAGCGATTGGCAGCGGGTGCATTTTCTGGGACGGCTGAGTTACCCGCAATTCCTCACCATGTTGCAAATCAGCCGGGTCCATGTGTACCTGACCTACCCGTTTGTATTGAGTTGGAGTTTGATTGAGGCCATGAGCAGCGCTTGCGCCATTTTGGCCAGCGACACCGGGCCGGTGCACGAAGCGATTGAAGACGGTGTCACCGGTCGCTTGTTGCCGTTTTTTGATGTGGCTGGTTGGGCGCAAGGCATAGACCGTTTGATGAACGATTCCGCTGAGCGCCAGCGTCTGGGTGAGGCGGCACGGGCACGCGCCATCGAACGCTATGACTTGCAAACCGTGTGTTTGCCACGCCAACTGGTCTGGGTACAGGCTTTGGCTAAATCACTTTGAAATGGTGGCTGCCGTCTCTGCGCAGTTGTTCCACCAACCCGTATTCCCAGTCCAGGTAGGCTTGCATGGCCTGTGCCTGGTTGTCAGTGCCTTCATAGGGCCGACGGTAACGGTCAATGCGCGGACTCGCCAGGTAGGACTCGCCTTGCTGGGTGCTGAAACCTTGCGCCATCCAAGCGGCGTTGCCACCGGGCAGCCACAGCACTTGCACACCTGCGCGCACCAGCGGTTGTAATTCGGCCACTGCGTAACGCGATGCTCGTCCGTCGGCGCAGGTCAGCACATAGCGGTTGGCTTTGTGCACTCGGCTGAAATCCTGGGCCAGTTGTGAGCGCAGCAGCCACCAAGCGCCTGGTATGTGCCGCTTGACATAGGTGGCGCTGTCTCCGACATCAATGACCATGCTCAGGTTGCTGCGGTTGGCCAGCCATTCCTTGAGTGTTGCCGGATCAACTTCGGCCACAGGTGCGAGTGTGTCGGGCAGCCAATCTGCGACATCGGTGGTGTCTTGCAAATCCTCCGCTTTGAGGTCTTTCAGAACATAAGCGTCCCAGCCCATTTGCGCCAGCCACGAGGCGGTAACGCAGGCACGTACGCCGTCGTCGTCGTAAAGCACGATGCGCGCACCGCGCACACCGACGTGATGATCGGTTTCCTGCAACAACTGACCACCGGGTGCGCTGCGCGCGCCGCTCAGATGACCGCGCGCGTATTCCTCGGGCGTGCGCACATCAAACACATAGGTGTTGCGTGTGTGGTCGGCCAGCAAGTGACCCAAGTCCTGTGTATCTATGCGTTGCACGCCGGCGCGAAACAGCAATGCCAGCGCCGAGGCTGCGGACTTTTTGCGATCGGCATCGCTGACCTCGCCAAAGCGCCTGTCGGCTTTGTGTTCGAGTGCCAAACCGGCCAGCGTCCAGCCTATGGTGCCGTTACGCAAGGCGCACACCGGATTCGGAATGCCTGCATTGATCAGGGACTGGGTGCCGATGATGCTGCGCGTACGACCGGCACAGTTCACCACAATGCGTGTTGTCGCACTGGGCGCGAGACTGCGCGCACGCAGCACCAGCTCAGCGCCGGGCACGCTGATGGCGCCCGGGATGCTCATGGTCTGGTATTCGTCAAAACGCCTGGCGTCCAGCACCACCAGGTCGGCGCCGTTGTCTATCAAGGCCTTGATTTCGCTGGCAGACATCGAAGGGGTCTTGCGTTTGGATTCGACCAGTTCACCAAAGGCTTTGCCGGGCACATTCACGTCGCGAAACAACTCACCGCCGGCCGCTGCCCAGCCGCTCAAACCATTTTGAAAAATACTTAACTGCGTGTAGCCCATGCGAGCCAGCACGTGTGCCGCACGCAATGTCAGGCCTTCGCCGTTGTCCATCAACACCACCGGTGTGTCCAGTCGCGGGATGCGCCGTCTTGCATCGCATTCGATGCGCCCATAAGGCAGATTGACAGCAAACAGCGGATGGCTTTGTGCGTAAAGGTCTTCTTCACGCACATCTACCAAGGCGATTTCCTGTTTGTCCAGCAGCGCCCGGCGCACGTCTTCATAGGCGATGACGGCATGGCCGTGTGTGAGTCTGTCCGCAGTGGCACTGGGCGTGGCGGGCTGATCGGTCGGGTGATGTGCTGTGCTCACAGGGGTCACCGGGGCAGCAGCCAGATAATCCTCAGCCGTTGGCGCTGACGCTGGCATCGGCGTGCTTGCAAGGCTTCGCGTCACCGGTGCCGGGGCGCCAGTTGCTGTGACGTTGGCGTAACCGGAGACGAACAGATGGCGCGTGCCGTCTTCGCGGTAACTGTGGCGTTCTATCAGGCCTATGGGACCGCCATAGACGTGAATACTGACGGACACCTGGTCCGGCAAGGCGTTCCATACTTTGTGTACATCGCCTATGTTCGGTGAGACAGCTTCGATGTCGCCGGGCAGCATATCGATTTGAAAACCGGCCGGCACCCAGCGGCCATCGCTCATGCGGCTGTAAGGCTGACAGGATTCGCTGCCACGCAGCATGCCGATCAAGCCCCAGACGGTATGGTCATGGATAGGCGTTGACTGGCCGGGTGCGCGGACAAAACTGACCACTGAAAAACGTTCTTGGGGGTCGGCATAAATCAGGTAGTTCTGGTAATGCGCGGGGTGGGCTAGCGCCAGCTCGGGGTGCAACCAATCGTCTTGTTGCAACAGGTTTTGCAGCAATCGGCGACCTTGCTGCAGCAGTTGCGCTTCGGGGGGGGCGGTATCGACCAATCTGGTCATGTCGGCCAGAAACTGGTGCAGTCTGTGACTGGTGGCGTTGTTTGCTTCGTACATCAGAGAGCATTTTTTAATAAGAGCAGATTGTTCCACAGTCCCTCCCTGTCGCGGCGCGCCTTGGCAAGCCGCTATGCTTGTCACACCATGAACAGCCAAAATTCATCCTCTTTCAAGCTGGCCGGGGTCATGGGCTGGCCGATTTCGCACTCGCGATCCCCGGTCATCCACAGCCATTGGTTAGCAGAGCTCGGCCTGCGCGGCGCCTATGTGCCGCTGGCCGTCAATCCTGCACGCCTGAGTGACGCCCTTCACGGTTTGTCCGTCCTGGGATTTGCCGGTTGTAACCTGACACTGCCGCACAAAACAGATGCGCTTGCCTGCATCCACCAACTCGACGATGTGGCCCGGCAAATCGGCGCAGTCAACACCGTGGTGGTGAATGCCGACGGCAGTTTGCGCGGCACCAACACCGATGCCTTCGGCTACATCCACAGTTTGCGCGAAGCTCAGCCCGGCTGGCGGGCTGACCAGGGCGCCGCTGTGGTGCTGGGGGCTGGCGGCGCGGCCCGCGCTGTGGTCTGGGCTTTGGCCGATGCCGGGGTAAAGGACATACGTTTGCTCAATCGCAGCCTGGACAAAGCGCAAGCCATGGCAGCTGATTTCGGTGCGCCGGTGCAGGCGCTGGACTGGTCACAACGCCATGCCGCGCTGGCAGATGCCGGTCTGCTGGTCAACACCACCACCCAAGGCATGCAAGGCCAGCCTGCCCTGGACATCGATTTGTCTGCACTGCCAATGCACGCGCTGGTGTCGGACATTGTGTACACGCCCTTGCAAACCGATTTGCTGCTGCGCGCCCAGGCACGCGGAAATGCCGTGGTCAACGGTCTGGGTATGTTGCTGCATCAAGCGCGTCCGGGATTTCAAGCCTGGTTTGGCGTCATGCCCGAAGTGACTCCAGCATTATGGAAAAAGGTATTGGCGACTTTTTAAGCGCTATTTGCGTACTGAAGGCACTTCGATATTCAGCCCTTGCGCACGCCACATCAGGTACAGGCTGATGTCACGCATCACCCCATGGCCCCAAGGCGGTACTTCGGCGCGCACGCCGTTGTAGCAAAAGCGCAAGCGCCGTTCCAGCGAGGCCAGTCGTTGCCATTCGATGCGGTAGGCCGGGTAGGCATTGGGCTGGCCTTGGCTGAGCCGGTCGGTGTACAGCTTGATGCCGTAGCGCTGGTCATGGCATTGGGTGCAAGACAAGTTCATTTGCCCTTGGCGGGTGGTGAATATTTTCTGGCCGTTTTCAAAATGCGCTTTGGCCTTGCCCTCGATATTGGCTTTCACAGGCATGCCATTAGAAGCTGAGGTGACGTACAAACTGATTGCCAGTAACTCGTCGGACTCCAGTGGCCAGTCCGGTGCTTTTTGCTTTTTGACGCGACATTGGCGGATGCGGTCTTCCAGGTTGAACAACTTGCCGCTGGGGGCGTCTATGGCAGGGTAACGCGCGGCCACGCCTTTCATGCCTGCTTCAAGTTCACCGTGACAGGACTGACAACTCTGGCCTTCTTTGCCCGCGCCTTGGCTCCACAACTTGGCGCCTTTGTCCATGTACGGCAGGGCCGGGTTGGCAAAGTCGTCGGCTTGCAATTCCAGAATTTCAGGGCCGGTGAACGCCAGCCCGGATTGCACTTTGTCCAGCGGCAGCAAACGTTGTTGCGCCATGACGGAGGCGTGACTCAGGCTGACAAAGAGCAAGACCGCGGCAAGCCAGGGTTGGCGCAAGATGCGGGACGGCTGCTTAGCGTTTGACAGCCAGAACAAAGAGCGGGGGCAGGTCATCAGGATTTGGGCGCAGTCGATTGGTTGGCAGGGATGACCACCAGGTTGTGGCGCAATTCGCCGATATAGCCCTTGTCGTCTACCCAGCGGAAATACAACTCACCAGAGGTGTTGGCGCGCAAATAAAACTCGAACAAAGGGTTGGCCGCCGTGCCGGTGGTGGGCTCGACCCGGAACACTTCCTTGTCATGGTAGATGCATTGCAAATGGCGGATCACATTGCGTTTGACCAGCACGCCCTCGAGGTTGCGTAAAAAGCCGCTGTCCATGGGGTGTTGCACCAAAAGACGCAGTTTGAACACATCGCCTTCGACGATGCGCGGGGGAACTTGCAAGCGGGCGGCGGTCATGGCTTATCCGTTGTCCACGCAGGCGGCTTCAGTGACCGACACCTGGCGAGAGGCGTAGCGGAAGTTGCCGTCTGACATGCGCGCCAACGCCACCACCATTTGCGTGCCGGACAAACGCACACGCATGCTGAGTTCGGCGCGACCGTTCCAAGGGCCGAGCACAAACATGGCCATCAGCGGTGCGGGGTTGAGTTGAGACAACAGGTAGACATGGGTGACATGCGCCTCCTCGGTCATCGGGCTGTCAACCTTCAGGCTCAGCGGCACCAGGTGTCCGTTGTCGGCCAGCAAAGGCAGGGTCAAACTCATGCCTTCGTTTTTCAATTCCTGACGAACCACATAAGGCGACACCATTTCATCAAAGGTGCGCAAGCGTGCATCGCTCAGGTCTTGCACCCGGCCCAGCACCGACATGTCCTGCGCACGTGACAGTCCGCTGTATCCGGCCCACAGACCGGTAGCGCTCAGGCTCAGGCGGCAAAGCCAGTCACGGCGTGACAACAAATACATCAAGGTCCTTTGGTAGCGTCAAGCAAATAGGCCACGATGTCTTCCAAACCCTGCTCGGTGAGCACGGTTTTGCCTATCTGTGGCTTGGCGACATTATGGAGACCTTTGGTGCTGAAGTAAGCAGGCATGAAGGTTTGGGGGTTTACCGCGCGCCAGTCGGCGATACGCTGGCGGATTTGATCGGCCGACATGCGTTGGCTGAGTCCGCTCAACGACGGGCCCATTTCCCCGCCTTCTTTCATGCCGGGGATGCGATGACAGAGCACACAACCGGTTTCCTGGCGGCTGATCAAGAGTTTGCGCCCGCGCTCGACATTGGCGGTGGCCGCAGACTTGGTCGGCGGCATGCTGACATCGACTGCCCATGCGTTTGCGGCCAACATCAGTGCCACACAAACAAACTTTGACTTCATGCTTTGATCAAACTCAAGCCGTGGTTTTTCAAGGGCAGCGAGCGAATGCGTTTGCCGGTAGCGGCGAACAAAGCATTGCCCAGCGCCGGCGCCAGCGGCGCTTGCGTGGGCTCTCCGACACCGCCCCAAAAGCCGCCGGTCGGCGCGATCACGGTTTCGACCTTGGGCATTTCATTCATGCGCATCATGCGGTAATCGTGGAAATTGGATTGCTCGACGCGACCGTCCTTCACCGTCATTTCACCCCAGAAGATGGCTGACAAACCATGGACCACGCTGCCTTGCAATTGCGCTTGTATGTTGTCGGGATTGACTGCATAACCCGGGTCTATGCCGATGACCACGCGGTGGATTTTCACTTCGCCGCGCGCGCTGACCGAGACTTCACAGACGCACGCAGTCCAACTGCCGTAACCGTCAACGCTGGCAATGCCCCTGTGCACACCGGCAGGCAGCGGTTTGTGCCAATCAGCGGCCTTGGCCACGGCCAGCAACATGTTGCGGTCGCGGTTGGCTTTTTCGTTGTGAGGCAGCAAAGACAAGCGGTAGGCCAATGGGTCTTGTCCGGCGGCGTGAGCGAGTTCGTCTAAAAAGCACTCACGCACAAACGGGTTTTGCGAATGACCGACCGTGCGCCAAAAGCCCACCGGCACATGCGTGCTGCGCATGGCAAAGTCGACCAGCGTATGGGGTATGGCGTAGGGATGGTCTGGAAAACAGGCCACGGCCTGGTTGTCAATACCGTTTTGCAGCGGCATGCGCAGCAACTGCGAAAAAATAGAAGGCGCACTGACGCGCACGTGCAAGGCCTGCGGTTTACCGGCTGCATCTAGTGCTGCACGCATGCGCACCAAGCTGGCCGGGCGGTACAAGTCGTGCTGCATGTCTTCTTCACGGCTCCACATCAGCTTGACCGGTTTGCCCTCTAGTTGCATGGCAATCGCCACCGCCTGGCGGGTGAAATCCTGCGGGCTTTTGCGGCCCAGCCCCCCGCCCATTTGCATGGCGAAGACGCGCACGTTTTCCTGCGGCACATCGGCTGTGGCGGCCCCCGAGGTGAGTGTGGATTCCGGGTTTTGGGTGGACGCCCAGATGTCGAGTTTGTCGCCGCTGAGCATGGCCGTGCAGACCATGGGCTCCATGGTGGCGTGCGCCAGGTACGGGGTGTAGTAATCGGCCTCTATCACTTTGGACGCCGCTTTCAGTGTGGCCAAGGTGTCGCCGTCGTTGCGGGCTGTGGCCACTTCTTTTTCGGTGAGACCGTCGCGGTAGTACTGCATCAGACTGGCGCTGTTGACGCCGCCGTGCTTGCCGTTGTCCCAATCGATGGCGACATCGCGCAAAGCTTCTTTGGCGCGCCACCAGTTGTCGGCGACCACGGCGACAAATTCGCCCAGATTGATGACTTTGACAATGCCGCGCCGGTTGTCCACTTTGCTGCTGTCTACCGATGTGGCGGTGCCGCCGAACACCGGAGACTGAGCGATGGCCGCGTGCAGCATGCCCGGCAATTGCACATCGACGCCGTAGCGGATCTTGCCAGTGACGATGTCTGTGATGTCTACGCGCGGCAGCGGTTTGCCAGCCAGCGTCCAGCTTGCCGGGTCTTTGAGAGGGATGTCTTTGGGCGGTGTCAGTTTGGCCGCGTCGACGGCCAATTGGCCGTAGCTGAGTTTTTTGTGACTGGGGTTGTGCAGCACATGACCGAGCACGGCCTTACATTCGCCGACCGGTACGCTCCAGCGTTGTGCGGCGGCTTCAATCAGCATGATGCGGGCAGCGGCTCCGGCTTTGCGCAAATAGTCTTGCGACATGCGTATGGTGCGACTGCCGACGCTGGCCATGTCGCCGTAAGCGCGCTGGCGGCTCAGGTTTTCGTGCGCCGGCACGTCGACCACACGCACTTTTTGCCAATCGGCTTCCAACTCTTCGGCGATCAACATGGGTGCCGAGGTGCGGCTGCCCTGGCCCATCTCGGTGCGCGCATAGCGGATGACGATGGACTCGTCGCTGTGTATGTCAATCCAGGCGTTGACTTCTGCATGATCGGCAGACAAGGCGGCGTCCGGCCAGACAAAGCCCAGGCTGAGAGCGGCAGCGGCGCTGCTGCTGACTTGTAAAAATTGGCGGCGATTGAGTGCAGTGCTGTTCATGCTTTGCCTCCAGCTTGACGCGCCGCCGCGTGTATAGCGGTGCGCATGCGCGCGTAGGTGCCGCAGCGGCAGATGTTGGTCATGGCTGCATCTATGTCTTGGTCCGTGGGCTGCGGTTTTTTCTTCAGCAAGGCCACGGCCGCCAACATTTGCCCACCTTGGCAATAACCGCATTGCGGTACCTGGTGGTCGATCCAAGCCTGTTGCACCGCGTGCAATTTACCTTTGTCGGCCAAGCCTTCAATGCTGATGACTTGCTGGCCGTCGGCGGAAGACACCGGGTAGCTGCAAGAGCGCACGGGCTCGCCATTGAGCAACACGGTACAAGCACCGCACTGGGCGATACCGCAACCGTATTTGGGACCTTTGATGTCGAGTTCATCGCGCAGTGCCCATAGCAGCGGCATTTCCGGTTCGACATCCAAAGTGTGGTTTTGGCCGTTGACGTTGAGTTTCATCGCTTGGCTTTCTTAAAAAAGATAACGCTTGAGGGCATGGGCGCATACCGCCACACCGGTATGGGCTTCGCGCATGACGCGGCCCATGGTGATGAAGCCATGGATCTGGCGTTCAAAACAAATGTATTCGGCGCTGCCGCCGGCGGCTGACAAGGCATCTGCGTACAAGCGGCCTTCGTCGCGCAAAGGATCAAAGCCTGCGGTCAGTACCAGCGCAGGCGGCAGGTCCGCATGTGAGGCGGCTTTCAGCGGAGACGCACGCCAGTCGTGCGCCAAATCACGCGACGGCAAATAGTGGTCCATGAACCAATCCATGATTTCAGCTGTGAGGGCATAGCCTTGGCCGTTGTCGCGGTAACTTTGCGTGTCCGGGTACATCAGCGTGGCGGGGTAAATCAGCAATTGAAATGCAGGCCGGTGCCGGTCACCCCGGGCACCCAGACAAACAGCGGCGGCCAGATTGCCACCCGCGCTGTCACCGCCAACTGCAATGCGCAAGGCGTCCACGTGCAGGTCGAGCGCATTGGCAGCCACCCATTGAAAGGCGGCTTGTGCGTCGTCGTAAGCCGCAGGGAACACATGTTCAGGCGCCAGACGGTAATCCACCGAAAAAACGGCACAACCGCTGGCCTGGCACAACTGGCGGCACAGCACATCATGGGTGTCTACATCGCCTATCACCCAGCCGCCGCCGTGGTAATACACCAGCGCGGGCAAGACAGTGGAAGAGGCCACACCCTCAGGGCGAAATTCACGGATTTTGATGTTGACACCGTTCAAAGCCACCACATGGTCGTGGCAACGGGAGACTGAGGGCGGTTCGGGCTGGGTAAAGCCTTTGCGCATCAAGTAGGCTTGACGGGCTTCGACAGGTGTTTGAGCGTTGAAGGCAGGGATGCCGCGTTCAACCATCAATTGCAGCAGCGTGCGGGCTTGCGGGTCTAGCATGGTGAGGTCCGTTGAAATATCCAGAAAAAAATCAGGTGGCTTGCGGCACCTGTGTGTAGGCGTTGGCATGCTGTTGCAGCCATTGTTGTGACAACTGGTCCGGGTGTTGTGACGGGTGAAAGCCTGGTTTGAAGTAATCGCGCCACAAACCGAAACTTTCGCGCAACAAGCCACCTTTGGCGAACAAATGCCGCCAGGCGCTGGAACAGGTGGAGAGCTTGAATAAACTGCCGTCGTGCCACAGGTTGTTGACGGTCTGACGCAACAAGTCGGTCAGAAAAAACCAAGTGACACGGCGCATCCATCGCAGCCGCCATTCTTCGTTACCGCCCAAGGCTTGGTATAGGTCAAACGCGGTACAGCGGTGTTCGCTTTCTTCGCTGGCATGCCATAACCACAGGGTTTTGAGTCGGGGCTCAGCGTTATTGAAAAACCATTCATTAGACAGCAGCCAATGCGCAAACACCGCAGTGAAATGTTCGTTTGCAGCGGTTGCTGCAACAGAATGACGCACATCTATTTCTTTGAGCATGGCAATGCGTGTGAGTGCGCGCTGCTCCCAATGGTTGACCAGGCCCTGGTCAGTCAAATGGCGGTTGTACAAGCTGTGGACTCGACGGTGGGTGGCCTCTTGCCCGACAAACCCTTTGACCTCGTTTATAAACAAAGCCTGTTGATCAGCAGGCAGTTGCGCCATGCCATTTCGCACACTGTCTAAAAAAAACTGTTCCCCCACAGGGAAACTCAAAGACAAGGCGTTCATCATGGCCGATGTGAACGCATCGCCGGTCCATCGAAGCGGGAAAGCCGGGGTCAAGTCAATCGATAGTTGTCGGACAGCAAGATGGCTCATGGTGTTCATCCGGGCGGGAGTTGGCAGGGACCGGTGACGTAAAACTTCAATTTCTTGCCATACCTTTGAACGTCCTTGATGGCTTTGATATTCACAGGCTCTCGGTTGATTTTGATTTCCGATTCTTCCATGGTTTGAAGGTTTTTCCGTTTCACCCACATACTGGTTTTGGAGGTCAGGTCGGTGCCTTCAAACTCAGGGGTTCTGAGTGTGTTGACAAAAAAAGTGTAAAGCTTGGGGCCGTCTATGCGAATGTACAAATGGTCGCCAATGGAGGTGATATCCACTTTGACAGAGGCTGGCTCGATCGTGATTTTGTCCAACTCGGGAAACGAGCCTTGCACATCGCAGGTCAGTGTGTATGCCAGCGCTGATTGGCTGAGCCAAGTGAAAACAGCCACACACTGAAAAGCGCGACGTGTAAATCGTCGAACCGGAGAAGCCATGGAGTACAACAAATGCATAACAATCTTTCAATGGTGTGATCATCGCATGACGGCCCGGCAAGGGTACTGGCCGGCGGCCAAATCAAGCTCAGTCTCTTGGTTATTATTGGTTATCTGTGTTTCATTGATTTCAAAGGGGCTTGCCGTGGCTGTTATTCACAAACCTGTTCAATTGTTGCCGCTGGTATTGGCGGTCGCAAGCGCTGTCTGGCCTTGGGCTGCCGGAGCGTTTGATGCAGGCAAGATGGAAGACTTCAAAACCACCAATGTTTGCAAATACTGCGACCTGATCGACGCTCCGCTGAGCGGGCGCGACATGCGCGGCGCTGATTTTCAAAATGCCAACCTCTCCGGCGCTGTGATGGCCAAGGCCAATATGGGCGAACGCCCGATGGAAAAACGCACACTGGTCACTAACTTTGAAGATGCGAATTTGCGCCGGGCCGATATGAGCGGTGCGAATCTGCACATGGCCAATTTCACCAATGCGTATTTGCGTGAAGCCAATTTAAGCGGCGCCGACCTCAGCGACGCCTTGCTGCTGAATGCGAACATGAAAGGCGCTGTCCTGGCTGGCGCCAACCTCAAGGGCGCAAAAATGGATGGCGCCAAACTCGACGACGCCAAATTTTGCAAAACTGTCATGCCTGACGGCGCGGTCAACGACAGCGGTTGTTGATCTTTTACTGATCTGCTTCGCCGGGCATGGCAGCTTCGCGCAGCTTGACCGGTTTGGCCTTGGATTTGCGAAACCGGATATTGAGCAACTCGACGCCAAAAGAGAAAGCCATGGCGAAGTAAACATAGCCCTTGGGCACATGGTGGCCAAAGCCCTCGGCGACCAGCACCACGCCAACCACCACCAGAAAGCTCAGCGCCAGCATTTTGATGGACGGGTGCGTGTCGACAAATTCGCCAATAGAGCGTGCAAACATCATCATCATGCCCAGAGAAATGACTACGGCGGCAATCATGATGCGTACATCGTCGACCATGCCGACTGCGGTGATGATGGAGTCGAGCGAGAACACCAAATCGATGACGATGATCTGGGCAATGGTTGCGCTCAAGCTCACCTTGGGTTTGACATGGGCTGCCGGGTCTTCGTTCTCGCCTTCCAGCGAGTGGTGGATTTCGCCGGTGCTCTTCCAGATCAAAAACAGACCACCTGCCAGCAATATCAGGTCGCGACCGGAGAAAGCTTGTGACCCAACGGTGATCAAGGGCTCGACCAGGCCAATGATGTAAGACAAGAGCATCAGCAGCGCGATGCGCAAAAACATGGCCATGAACAAACCGATGCGCCTGGCTATTTCCTGCTTGTCACTCGGCAGTTTGCTGACCAATATAGAAATGAAAATGATGTTGTCTATACCCAGCACCAGTTCCAGAGCGGTCAGGGTGGCCAGCGCCATCCACATGTTCGGGTCAGTCAGCAGTTCCATAGTGTTTTATTTGACATGTAAAAAACCAGACTTTAGCCCATGGCTTGCAAACCCCGGTTTTATGGGGTTGATGGCATGGCCGGGTGCAATGCCTTTTTGCGCCGCCAACGCCAGCGCAACCACAGGCTGCGTATGGCTTGCGTGGTGAGCCAGATCACCCAGCCGGAAAACACCACGTCACTCAAAAAATGGCCGCCTTGCATGATGCGGGCTGCACCGATGAAACTGCCTGCCGCTACACCTGCCGCCAGCCAAGTCAGACGGCGTCGGCGCGGGCCCCACATGCCCCAAGCCATCCAGACAAAGCCACCGGCCGCATGGCCGCTGACAAACGAGCAATTGAGTTCGCACAATGGGCGGTAATGAAAGGCCGGGACAAAATCCTGGTCGCCGGTGAATACATGGGTCTGGTAGGGGTGAGGTCGGCCGAAATGGTCTTTGAGTGCCCAATCAACCGCTACGCCCAGACCCAACGCGACCACCAGCAGCCAAGCCCACATGCTTGTGCGCACACGCAGCCCGGGCCAGCCCGGACGCAACCATTGGAGGAACAAGGCCGACACCATGATCAGCCCCAGCCACTGGTTGATCACCGGTGTGTCGTCGTAAGCCCATTTGACCCAAGGCAAAGCGTTGGCCGGAAATTGCTGGTGCACGGGGTCAAAAAAAGCCTGAGTGACGATCAAGTCCAGTCCTGGCCAGACCAGAAAAAGCACCACGCTGGCAAGCAGTAACAGCCAGGCTGGCCATAAACGGCGATGGCGTGTTTTCAAGTCCATGCTTGACGGCGAATGAATGACAGCCTGGACATGGCCCCGGCAATACCGACCGTAGCGATCAGGTCAAACGCCAGGCGCTCAGCGGATGTGGCCGTGCTGGTGGTGAGCAAATAGCCGACCAGCGTGATTTCGGTCAACAACAAGCACCACTGGGACGATCGTGTTTGCAAACGGGCTTGCCATGGTTGTAAGTTTTCCCAGCGCTGAGCCGTCCAGGCCACCGCCAGGCCCGCACCGGCACCGGCCAGTACGTCGGCCGGCCAGTGCGCACCGACCATGACACGAGAAAGCGCCACCAGACAGGCCAGTGAAATCAGCAGCGTGGCCAACAGCCAGTGGCGGGCTTTGAAGGGAAAGCACAGAAGCAGCACGCCTGTGGCTGCAAACACAGTCAGGCTGTGACCTGAAGGCATGGAGTTGGCTCCCGCAGGGGGCTGGCCTATGCTGTTCAACAATCCGGCCTCTATCACCCCCAGCGGGCGTGGCGACGCCACCCAGGATTTGAGCAAAGGGGAAAGCAGTGAACCGATCAGGAAAATTTTCAGGCTGAGCGCATTGCCGCATTGGCTGAAACGGGTGATCACCAGCAGCAACAGTAACGCTGCGCCAGCTTCGCCGAATTGGGTGATGAAAGACCAGTGATTGTCAAAACCCGGCGTCAGGTGGTTGAGCCACAGCATGGCTTGCAGATTCATTGTGGAATTGAATAGCAACAGACCGCTGAGAATGAAGGTGCCGGAAAGTATCAATAGCAAAATAGGCAGAAGCGGCTTGTCCGGTGCAGGAATTGGCTGGAACATCGGCAAGATTGTAAGCAGAGGCTAAACCCGCGAGTCTGCATTGGTTATAGTTCCATTTATCCGAGAAAGTGCCTGCCATGCCTACGACCAAGAAGAAAATCCTCCAGCATCTGGAATCAGAAATATTTTGCAAGCTCGGTGTGTCGCCGATCCACGGCATAGGGGTGTTTGCCTTGCGGCCCATTCCAAAGGGCATCAATCCCATGAAAAGTTATTTGCGCTACAAGGAAATTGACATCAATAAAAAAGACATCAAAGACCTGCCCAAAGGGGTGCGCAGTCAAATAGATATGTTTTGCTTTTACGACAGGAAAACCGTCAGTATTCCCAGCATAGGCCTGAATTCATTTGACCTGGCGGTTTACCTCAACCATTCCAAGCAGCCCAATTTGCGTTTCAAGAAAAACGGATCGCTGGAAAGCCTCACGCACATTGCTGAAGGCGAAGAGCTATTTATCGATTACGACATCAGCTTCGGCGAAAAGCATTATTTCTGATCAACCGGCCATCGCCATCGCACTGTGCTCGTTGGCGGTGCGGTGATCCACCTGCGGGTGACGGTAGATCTGGTTCAATTCATGCGGCTTGAAGTCGGTGATCAACGGTGAAGTCGGGTCGGTGGCCAAAGGATGATCGGGGTCAATCAAGGCCAGCGCATAAATAGGTTCAAAGTCTGTGACGAACAAAGCCTTGTAGCCATAGTCGTCCACCGGGCCGAGGTTGTAATAACGCAAGCCGTTTTTCTGTGCCCAGCGGCAAGCCTGCAAACAAGCGTAAATACCAGGAGAACGGTTTTTGTAGTCTCGATTCCACTGACAGAAACTGCCGTACAACTGGTTGTATTGAGGCAGCAAAATAGACACGTCGGTCAACACCAGTTCGCCCTCGGGGCTGTGTACACGAAGTATCAGCACATCCAGGTTGCGTACATAGTCAACAAAGCCTTCAACTTCGCGGTCATCAATGTAGTAATTGGCGAAATGCTCGCCGCCCATCTCGAACATGTCTTCAACGGTTAACTCGCAGCCGGGTATGACTTCTTCGGTGTAGACAAAATTTTTGTACTGCTTGTCGTATTCGCGGAATTTGCGCTCACGGCGGGCTTCGGTCCAGAAGGCTTCATCCATGGTGTTGACCAAGCCGTATTTGTCATTGATAGGGACACCGAAGGGGCTGTCAGGCGGCAGGGCGTAGACCACAAAAGGGCGAGGGGCCGAGTCCAGCATTTCCAAGGTCACATTGATATAGGGGCAAAGTGCATCCCAGCGGGTGGTGTAGTAAAGAATGTCGTTGTGCTCACTTTCAACCAGCAGGTTGTCTTCAGTCCAGCTCTGGTTTCCGATTTCATACACCTTGGGGGTAGCGGAAAACGCTTGCGCAGGTTTGAATTGGTAAAGCATGCCATTCATGTTGTTGCCTTTATGTATGTGATTTTTTTTTGAATTGTTTTGTTGTGGAATGTAACGCAGGAATCTTTTTCAAGTCGAAATAAGTCACGTCAACCGCGTGGTTCTTTTTCAAGAATTTAGGATCGGTTTGCTCCAATTGCGAAATAGTTTCTTGCATGCGCGACAAATGCAGGGATGCATCGCTGTCAGCATCTTTTAATCCCAGCATGTAATCGTCCATCAGCGGACAGTCGGTGTCGAAATAAAAACTTTTGTTCTTGGGGTTGTAACTGAGAGGGTAAAGACTGCAGCCGAATGGTTTCTCCGTACCCATGTTGCAGCCCTGGGGGCCCAGGTGTTCACAGCGGGTTTCTATGCAGACCGAGCCTAATTTTTTCTTTTCTGTGCTGGTCAGCGTTATATCTAGAGGCGGATAACCCGCTTCGACGTTGCAACATCGTTGGCATTCGGCACAGTGGTCAAACAACACGCAAATACTCCCTCAAGGGCAGATTGTTTCGGTTGTCATGCACCGCAAAAAAACGTAGGTGTGTCATCTAGCGTGGCAAAAAGTTGCGGAATTATTGACGTTTTGTCATATTGAGTCAAGAAATGATTAATTTACTAAATTTCACTTTTTCGAGAATTTGCAAATCAACGACAACACCTGTTTTTTGAACAACCCAGCCATGGCACTTTTTGAATGAACTTAATGTTTTGCTTCAACTGTGCTGATTTGCACGGTGTCACCTTGTGCCACACCATCGGGTGGATTTTCTATGACTTTGTCGCCAGCCTGCACACCAGAGAGGATTTCAACCTTGCTGCCGTGGTCACGTGCAATGACGATGGGTTTGAGTTCGACTTTATTTTGGGGATTCACCGTTGCCACCGCAATACCCGCTTTAGAGAAGATCAATGCGCTCGGCGGAAGAGTGAAGCGGTCTGCGGCTGCGTCTATGTCAAAGCTGACGCTGGCAAAACCGCCGGACAGGAATTCATTCCTCGGGGTGTCCACTGCCAATTTAATCAGCATGCTGCCGGAATTGGTGTTGATAGCTTGCGACATGGTTAAAACGGAAGCGGTGAACACCTTGCCGGGCAGACTGGGCAGCGTGAACTTGGCCTTGCTGCCTTGGCGAATGGATAGCACCTGACTTTGCGGAATGCTGACATACAAGCGCTGTAGTTTGGTGTCTGTCACGACAAACAGTTCTCTGCCAGGGTCGCTGGCGGTGTTGATCAATGCACCAACTTCAGTATTGCGTGCTGTCACGACACCATCAAAAGGAGAAACAATTCGGGCGAAGTTTTTCAGGGAAAGCAAGCGGTTGACATTGGCTTGTGAAGCATTGACCGCTGCCAGCTTGGCGTTGTAGTCGCCGACCTTTTCCTCTACAGCTTGGGAAGAAACGAAATTGGCAGCTTCCAAAGATTTCCAGCGCTTGGCGGTGTTCTCTGACAAGACTGCGTTGGCCTGGGTGGTGGCCAATTCGGCTTTGGCTTGCAAGATTTGCTGGTCCAGGTCCGGCGTGTCGATTTCAGCCAGCAGTTGACCTGCTTTGACTGGCGTGCCTATTTCAGTTTTCCAGCTTTTCAAGTATCCGCTGACACGTGCGTAAATCGGTGCGCGCGGGGCTTCGAAACGACCGGGCAAGGACAATAAACCGGCTTCAGTGACAGGTATAGGTGAAATCACGCTGACCACGGTCAAGGCTTGTTTTTCCGTGTTGGCTTTCAGTTGGGCCGCATCGGTGGAACGGACATGCAGTCCATTGATCACAATGCCGCCAGCTACCAAAGCGAATACAACGGCCGAGGTCCATAAATAACCACGGGAAACACGGCGGGTAGAAAAATCAGACATGACGAACTCCAGGGGAAAGCGGTGCGATTTTGGAAGGGCGGTGACGCGAATGCACCATGCTAAATAACAAAGGAACCAAAATAAGAGTGGCCACAGTGGCAAATGTCAGACCACCAATGACAGCACGGCCCAGTGGTGCATTTTGCTCACCGCCTTCGCCCAGGCCCAGGGACATGGGAATCATGCCGATGATCATGGCCAGCGCTGTCATGAGCACCGGGCGGAAACGCACAAATCCGGCTTCCAGCGCTGCGGCCACAGGGTCGCCAAGTGCATCCAGGCGCTCACGCGCAAAGCTGATCACAAGCACGCTGTTGGCGGTGGCCACACCCATGCACATGATGGCGCCGGTGAGTGCGGGCACGGATAAGGTGGTGCGGGTGGTAAACAACATCCACACAATGCCTGCGATGGCCGACGGTAACGCACTGATGATGACGAAGGGGTCACGCCAGGATTGGAAATTGACCACAATCAAAAAGTAAATCAGCGCAATCGCGCCGACCAGTCCCCATAACAAACCAGAAAATGCTTTTTCCATGGTGCGGACTTGACCCAACAGCACAACTTTGCTGCCTTTGGGCAAAGCCGCTTCGGTGTCTGCAATGGCTTTGCGAACTTCTGTGGCCACGCTGGCCAGGTCGGTGTCCTGCGAGGTGGCGTGTATTTGCACCATCGATTGAATATCGTATTGACTGACCAAATCGTTTTTGGTGGTGCGGTTGAAACTGGCCACTGAACCTAGCACTTGTTGGCTGTTGCCGTTACCCGAAATGATGGGCAAATTGGCCAGCGAGTCCAGCGAGTCCAGGTTGTACTGCGGTGCTTGCATCACGATGCTGTAAGACACACCATTGGCTGGATTCAACCAATAGGTGGGAGCCACTTGGCTGCTGCCGGCCAGATTGACCACCAGGTTGTTGGTCACATCTCTGGGAGTGATTCCCATGTCCAAGGCTTGTGAACGGTCCATGTTGACTTCAAACACCGGACTTCTGGCGGACTGCTGTGTACGCACATCAGCGATGCCAGGAATCTGACGGATCTTTTTCAGCAAGGTGTTGGCGTATTCAAAGTTGGCGCTTAAGTTGGCGCCGCGAATTTGAATGTCAATCGGTGCGGGGGCACCGAAATTCAGAATCTGGCTGACGATATCAGCCGGAGGAAAGTAAAAAGTAGTGTCTGGGAATGCCGCAGGCAATGTTTTGCGAAGTTGGCGCACATAGTCAGCGGTGGGTACGTGTTCTTTGCGCAAAGCAATTTGTATGTCCCCGTCCATGGTACCGATCACGCCGGTGTTGTTGTAAATCGTATTGATCCAACTCGGAGGAAGACCGATGTTGTCAACCAGAGTAACGATTTCTTCAGAGGGAATGACTTTTTGTATGGCTTTTTCAATGTGCGCAAACCGTGCAGCCGTTTCTTCCACCCGGGTGCCTATGGGCACGCGAACGTGTAAGAGTATTTGTCCGCCGTCGACGTCCGGGAAAAAATTGCTACCCAGGTAAGGGACCAAGGCGAACGAAGCCATCACAAACCCCATGAAACCGATGACGATGGGCCAGCGGGTTTGCAGACAGGCACCCAGCAGGTTTTTGTAGCTGTCGCGGATACTTTCAAAACGGGCTTCAAAACCGCGCTGCAGCATGACAATCGGATTGCGGGTGCGCGGCAAACCGAAACTGCCATGCATATCGGTATGGGCAGCATGCGGTTTGAGCAGGTAATTGGCCATGGTCGGCACCAAAGTGCGCGACAGGAAGAAAGACAAGACCATGGCCAGCATCACGGCCAGGGCCAAGGGTACAAACAGAAAACGTGACACGCCTTCCAGGAAGAACATGGGAACAAACACAATACAAACGCAGAGCATGGAGACAAAAGCCGGGGTCACGATTTGTGCCGCACCGTCAAGAATGGCGGTCTCTACCGGTTTGCCTTGTTCCAGATGCCAGTTAATGCTTTCAATAGTGACGGTTGCGTCGTCTACCAGGATACCGACGGCCAAAGCCAATCCTCCCAGCGTCATGATGTTGAGGGTTTCACCCAAAGCATACAAACCGACGATGGCGCCCATGATGGAAAGCGGGATAGACACAGCAACAATCAAGGTCGATCGCCAACTGCCTAAAAAAAGAAAAATCATGATGCTGGTAAGCGCCGCAGCGATCATGGCCTCAACGGCTACGCCTTTGATGGCGGCTCGCACAAACAGTGATTGGTCGTTGATGGGCTGCACCGTCAGTGTGGGCGGCAAGGTGGCTTTCATGCTATCGAGTTTGTCGCGGATACCGTCAACAATAGACAGCGTAGACGTGGTGCCGTTTTTCAACACCGACATCAGCACCGACCGGTTGCCATTCACATGAACAATATTGGTTTGCGGTGAATTGCCGTCGTGTACGTTGGCGACATCACGCACATAAACCATGGCACCGTTGACGGATTTGACCGGCAGGTCGGCCATGTCTTTGATATTGACAGCCGCGTTATTCAGGTTGATGGAGTATTCCAGCGAGTCGATTTTTTGCGTGCCGACGGGAATGATGATGTTTTGACTGGCCAGCGCATTGGCCACATCTTGCGCACTCAGGCCCAGGGATTGCAGCTCTGGCAGTTTGAGGTCAACCTGTACCAGACGCATCTTGCCGCCGTACGGAAAAGGAATGGCCGCACCCGGCACCGTGACCAGAGGTGTGCGTACCAAGTTCAAGCCATAGTCGGCCAGGTTTTGTTCAGACAGGCCTTTGCCGGCCAGAGCCAATTGCAGAATCGGCACGGTGGAAGCGTTGTAATTGACGATCAGCGGCGGCAGCGCGCCGGGTGGCATTTGCCTGAGCATGGTTTGCGAAATAGCCGTCACCTGGGCGTTCGCAGTGGCAATGTTCACGCCGGGATGGAAGAAAATTTTGACAATACCCAAGCCGTTGTAAGAGTTGGCCTCCAAGTGTTCAATGTCGTTGACTGTGGTGGTCAGTACGCGTTCGTACAAGGTGGTCATGCGACCTGCCATTTGGTCTGGCGGCAAACCGGTATAGGCCCAGGCCACAGCGATCACAGGGATGCGGATTTCAGGAAAAATGTCTGTAGGTGTTCTCAGGGCTGCAAGCGGACCCATGATCAACAGCAGCAAGGCCATCACGACAAACGTATACGGGCGCTTGAGCGCCAGACCTACAACATTGAACGACATCGCTGACTTTCTTTTTTATGCAACAAGCAGTCTCGGCTTCTTGTCAGTGAAAGGATTTTTGATCCTCTGATTATCAACACATTCGGAAGCGATTTTGAAACAAACTGAGGCTGCTGGTCAATCGACCGTCTGCCAATTGCATATGCGCTTGCAAGTATGTCTCGCTGGGGACAGACAAGCCGACATAAAGCTTTGCACACACAGTACGAGCTGACTGTCCTGGCCAATCAGCCGGCAACAGCTTTTGCGGCAAGAAGGGATCGCGCAGCAGCAGGCGCCTGTAGTCGTGTATCAGTAACAGCCTCAGTAAAAAAGCCTTTTCGTTTTGAACAAGGTTTTTGCTGGTTTTTTTGGTAGGCCATTCTTCTACCAAGGGCTGGTAAGTTTTGACAAACTGACGGTAACTGTCGGCCAGTTGAGCCAAATCCCAAGACTGCGTAGCCACCTGTTGATCGGTGACGCCCGAGCTGGTCAATAAACTGTCGCCTTGCAGAGGCCAGATCTGCTTTTGCAAATGCCCCAATCCTTCGCCTTGGAGCAAGGACAAGGCCACTTGCAAATCTGCACCCGGATGCACAAACACCTGGTTTTGCCATTGGCCAAAGCCTTGCCAGACCAATGCATTGCGCAAACGCTCACGGTCCTTGTGGCTCATGCTGTTCGATGCCAACAGCAATCGCCAGCGTGTGTCCCAGGGTGGTGACTGGCTGGCGTAAATGGCTTTGGACGCTTCCTCAATGCGATTGATACCGTTGGCACTGAGTGCATAGTCGGTGCGCCTGCCATGTGTTTGTGTGACCAGCCAGTCTTCTTTGACCAGTCGGTAGATGGCGGTGCGGATCAATCGTTCATTGACTTGCAGAGGTGCCAGCAAGCGGATCAGACAACCCAGCCAAATGGCACCGCCGCGCGGGTAGATGGCGTCGCCGAACAAAGAGATGATGAGCGAGCCGGCCTGCATGCGGTCCTGGCGGCAAAACCGCAGTAATCGTTTATCGGTCAACTCTGTCATAGGTGAAAAGAATGAATGCGGTTTGCACTAAGCGTGATGTGTTTGAAATGATACAAAATAAATATGATTTAACAGTTTTTTTGTATCAGTTATGATGCGTTTACCCATCACGAGGTGACCCATGTACACACAGTCTTTCAATGTGCCGGATGCACCGGCTACAGCGGCTGTCAGCCGCGATATCAAACCGGTGTTGTCAACGCAGGAGCAGCAGCTGCTGACCAATGCGCAGCAGCGTTTCGACGAGGTCATAGATGCAGACGGCAAGATTGAGCCCAAAGACTGGATGCCCGAGGCTTACCGCAAAACCCTGGTGCGTCAAATCAGCCAGCACGCACACAGCGAAATTGTCGGCATGTTGCCTGAGGGTAACTGGATCAGCCGCGCACCAAGCCTGAAACGCAAAGCCATACTGATTGCCAAGGTGCAGGACGAAGGCGGCCATGGCTTGTATTTGTACAGCGCGGCTGAAACCCTGGGCACCAGCCGTGACCAGATGTTGGATGCACTGCATACCGGTCGCGCCAAATACAGTTCTATTTTTAATTACCCTACGCTCACTTGGGCGGATGTCGGCGTCATTGGTTGGCTGGTGGACGGCGCCGCCATCATGAACCAAATCCCGCTGTGCCGTTGCAGCTACGGACCTTATGCACGCGCCATGGTGCGCATTTGCAAAGAAGAATCTTTTCACCAGCGCCAGGGCTTCGAGTCTTTGATGGTCATGATGCAAGGCAACGCCGAACAGCAAGCCATGGTGCAAGACGCGGTCAACCGCTGGTGGTGGAAATGCCTGGCCATGTTCGGCCCGCCGGACGCAGACAGCACCAACAGCACCCAAGGCATGCGCTGGGGCATCAAGCGCATCAGCAATGACGATTTGCGTCAAAAGTTTGTCGATGCAACTGTTCCGCAAGCCAAGGTCTTGGGTGTCACATTGCCTGACCCTGATTTGAAATGGAACGAGGCGCGCGGTCATCACGACTATGGTCAGATTGATTGGGATGAATTCTGGGCCACGGTCAACGGCCACGGCCCTTGCAACAAAGAACGCCTGGCTACCCGTGTCAAAGCGCACGAAGACGGCCAGTGGGTGCGCGACGCTGCGCTGGCTTATGCACGCAAGCAACAACAACGCCTTCAACCACAGCAGGAGGCCGCATGAGCCAGACCGGTAACGTGGCTAACGAATGGCCTTTGTGGGAAGTGTTTGTACGCAGCAAACAAGGCATTGAGCACAAGCATTGCGGCAGTCTGCACGCAGCCGATGCGCAGCAGGCTCTGCACATGGCGCGCGACGTGTATACGCGACGTCAAGAGGGTGTGAGTATTTGGGTCATACCGTCTGCTGCCATCACAGCCAGCGACCCGGGGGACAAAGACACGTTGTTTGAACCCGCCAAGGACAAGGTTTACCGGCATCCCACATTTTTTGTCATACCTGACGAAGTGGGGCACATGTGAACGCGTCGCCTGAGTTTGTGCTGCATTTGGCAGACAACGCGCTCATTTTGGGTCAGCGCAATGCCGAATGGTGCGGCCACGGCCCGATATTGGAAGAAGACCTGGCGCTGGCCAACAACTCGCTGGATTTGATCGGTCAGGCGCGCTTGCTTTACCAGCACGTGACTCAGTTGCGTGATGACGGCAGCACCGAAGACACGCTGGCTTATTTTCGTGATCAGCAGGACTTTCTTAATTTCACTTTGTTAGAACTGCCTCACACCACAGCGCTGGCGCCGTCTGCACGCGCAGAACGCGACTACGCGGTCACGATTGCCCGCAATTTTTTGTTCAGCGCTTACATGTCATTGGTATGGGAGCAACTCCAGAGCCATGCTGATTCACAACTTGCAGCAATTGCAGCCAAGTCTTTGAAAGAGGTTCGTTATCACTTGCAACACGCGGCCGACTGGCTGCTTCGTTTTGGCGACGGCACCGAAGAATCTCACCAAAGAGCACAGGCAGCGATTGATTTTTTAATGCCATACACACAAGAATTCTGGAGCGAATGGCCAGTGTCACAAAGCGTACTCGGCGATACAACTGCTTTGCAGTCTGCCTGGCAAGCCACGGTCGATGAAGTGTTGACACAAGCCTGTTTGCAGTTGCCTGCTGGTACCGGTCATGTCACACAGGGCAGGCACGGTGTTCACTCAGAACACATGTCTTATTTGTTGGCTGATATGCAAAGCTTGGCCAGGCAGCACCCGGGCACCTCATGGTGAAGGTCGCTGCGGCTGATGCGTCATTCTTGGAAGCTTTGCCTGACGGGTCTGTGGAAATGCCTGTGCCTACGCACCCCCATTTCGAGGTCTGGCAATACTTGGAGTCTGTCTGCGACCCGGAAATTCCCGTGTTGTCTTTGCGTGAAATTGGCGTGTTGCGTGCGGTGCGCCAGCAACCTCAAGGCTGGCAGATTGTCATCACACCCACTTACAACGGCTGTCCGGCTCTGGAACAAATGCAAGACGATGTTCGTCACTGCATGACACAAAAAGGTTTGCAAGCCGAGGTGATCACGTGTTTGTCCCCGGCATGGTCCAGCGACTGGATCACATCTCAGGCCAAAGCCAAGTTGCTGGCCTATGGCATCGCGCCGCCGCACACCAAGCCAGCCAACCTTACACCCAAGCGCATACGCTTGGTACAAAAAATCGCACCTATGCAAGTGGTCTGTCCTCAATGCGGTTCTGACAACACCACAGAAACATCTCATTTCGGCTCCACTGCCTGCAAGGCCATGTACAAATGCCTGGCGTGTATGGAACCGTTTGACTATTTCAAACCTTATTGACGCCGCCCTGATGTCTGACCGATTAAGTTTCCATGAGTTGCGTATTGCACGCCTGCGCCCCGAGGCCGGCGGTTCTGTGGCGGTCACATTGGCGGTCCCTGCGGATTTGCAATCCTTGTTTTCTTTTCAACCTGGTCAGTACTTGAGCTTGAAAGCTCTGATAGACGGTCAGGAGTTGCGGCGCAGTTATTCCATTTGCAGCAGTCGCAGTCGCCTGGACTTGCACAAGGAAATAGAGATAGGCATACGTGCCGTAGAAGGCGGTGTGTTTTCCAACTGGGCCGTCAATCATTTGCATGCAGGCGATGTGCTGCCGGTGATGCCGCCTCAAGGCAAGTTTGTTTCGGTTTTTGCCCAGGCCAAGCGGCGCGCCGCTTTGGTGGCCGGATCTGGCATCACTCCTGTGCTGTCCATCATGAGCAGCAACTTGGAGCAGCAAGCTGACTCGCATTTCACGCTGGTTTACGGTAACCGCAACATGGCCTCTGTCATGTTCAACGAAGCCTTGCAGGATTTGAAAGACCGCTATCCCGAACGCGTGACTTTGGTTCATGTGTTGTCGCGCCAAACTCAGGAAATCGATTTGCTGCAAGGGCGATTGGACGCGGCCAAAATCACAACTTTGTTGCAAACGGTGTTGCCGCCGGACAGCTTGGACGAAGTGTTTGTTTGCGGTCCGGTTGGCATGATGGATGACGCCTGTCGCGCTTTATTGCAAGCCGGTGTGCCGGCTGAACTTATACACAGTGAGCGATTTGCCTCGCCGGATCAGCCTCAGTACACGTCCTCACCCATACATACAACCGCAATCAGTCCGCAGACAGAGGCCAGTGTGGCACTGACCTTGATACTGGATGGCAAGCAGCATGCACTGCGCATGACACCAGCGCAAAAAATTCTGGATGTCGGTTTGGCTGCGGGTTTGGATTTGCCTTACTCATGCCGTGGCGGCGTGTGTTGTACCTGTCGCGCCAAGGTGATGCAAGGCAGCGTGGCCATGGAAAAAAACTTCACGCTGGAAGACTGGGAAACCAAGCAAGGATTTGTGCTGTCTTGTCAGTCTCGCCCCACCAGCGACACAGTCACTTTGAGCTACGACGAGCGTTGAATTGAATACCTCTGCGCCACGGGTGCATTGACTTAGCGCCGGCACATGGTTCTTGTCTGCATTAATATGCTGGCAACAAAACAGGGTGACGTGCATGCAACTGCGGGTATTGCTTATTTCATTGTTCTGTGTGTGTTCCATCTCTCAGGCACAGGATCTGCCCAGGCTGCACAACTGGACGCTAGAGCATCCAAACTGGAAAGAGGAAAAAGCCGAACTAGGCTATGTGTCCAGCCGATGTGCCACCATGTTCGAAACCATAGGCAATTATTTCACCGCCAACCCTGTGCATGACGAGCAGCGCCGCAGTGCCAACGCCTACTTGTCGCACAGCGATATGTATGCCCGTATCGGTTATTTTTTGAGTATCAAAAGCGGTGTCACCGAACTGGAAGCGGTTGAGCGACAAGCGGTATTCAGTCGTGATTTCAGTCAGCAAATGCAGGCCAATCTGGCAGCGCACAACAATGTCATGGTGCCGCCACTTAGTCTGGATCTGGAAGTTTGCATGGTGAATTTCAGGTTCGCCGAAGTACAGGCCAGACAACTTGAAGCCGATTATTCCAATGCAGTAAACATCACTGTGGCGGCAGACCCGCTGGCAGACAAGGCTTTTGACAGCCAAGCCTTGGGCCTTATCTGGCATTTCGTCAAATCCAAAACCGGTGCGCCTGCGGACGCGCCTTTGCCTCGTTTGGTGATACAGCCGGGATTGCCCACCAGTGCCCGCATGGTGTTTGAATTCCCTTCTGAAGACCAGCCCGGTAATGCACTTCAAATCAATGTGTCGCCACGCACCTTGCAAGCGTGGAGCCGCTCTATGGTGAATTGGGCATTGGGCCACGAGTTGGTGCACTATGCATTTTTAATGCGCGAAAACCAATGGCAGCCCAAAACCATTTACAGCAACAGCATCAAGCACCATTGCAACCCTGAGTTTCTCAAGCTCACCGCAGACATTGCCGATTTGATTTCAGACACGCAAATGCCCAGCCGCGAGCGTTTGCGCATGTACTCGGAAGTGTTCAGAAGCTGTACCCGGCATCCGGATCAATAAGCCATCAAGCTTTGACCGGCGCCCAGCAAAGTGGCGATACCCAGGCCCGCAAAAATAGCAGCAGCTATCCTGTGCACCAGTTTCATGGGAATGCGATCGGCCAGTTTGTCGCCTATGAAAACCGCAGGTACATCGGCAATCAACATACCCAGCGTGGTGCCTGCCACCACCATCAGTGCAGAGGGGTAATGCGCCGCCAGCGCCACGGTGGCGATTTGTGTTTTGTCGCCCATTTCAGCGAGAAAGAAAGTCACCAAGGTGGCGCCGAACACGCCCAGTTTGAGCGCGACCTCGGTCTCTTCCTCTTCGATTTTGTCGGGGATCAGCGTCCATACCGCCATGGCAATGAATGACACACCCAGCACCCAGCGCAGGATAGACGGGTCGACCACGGCGGTGATCCAGGCGCCCAATGCACCCGCAAGCCCATGGTTGAACAAGGTGGCCACCAAAATCCCTGCAATGATGGGGACTGGTTTCTTAAAACGGGCCGCCAGAATAAAAGCCAGCAATTGGGTCTTGTCACCAATTTCGGCAAGCGCCACCACACCGGTGGAAATAAGCAAGGATTCCAAAATTACTTTCTGTGGGCTGTACTCAGCATCAAAGTAAATTGTAGGCCGGTCACATGCCACTTTGGCCTGTGTGCAATCCAAACGTATGTCTGGTACGGCCAGTCAAATCACCACCACCACACCAGCAACAGCAGCAATAAGCTCCAGACCGACAACACAAACAATACGCCCCAGCGGTTGACCGGCTTGCGTTCGTTGTTTTGCATCCATTCGGCGGCCTGGGCGCGGCATTCGCTGACCACTTGGGCGGGCAGCAATTTCACCGCCAGCCAGATCATTGCGGGTAAAAGAATCGCATCGTCCAAATAACCCAGCACCGGAATGAAGTCGGGAATGAGGTCGATAGGGCTCAAGGCATAGGCGACTGCCACCATGCAAATGATTTTCGGCAGCCTCGGGGTTCGAGGATCTCGACAAGCAAACCACAGCATCACTGCATCCTGTTTGATGCGGCGGGCCCATTGACGGATAGCGTCAATCATTGACATGTTCAAAACATTCTTTGCAGCAAAGGATTAAGAGGCCTTGCGTATGAATTTGTACATCTCGGTGTGATCTGCCCCGGGTTTCAAGGCGCTTTCTGCATCCACCCAGGTGCGTGTGCAAGCGCTGGCCTGTTGGTCAGGTGTGCCCATGCGTTCAATAAAGCCCAGCGCAGTCTGTAAATCCTTGCGCATCAAGGCCAGTGCGAAACCGGAATTGAAACTGCCGGACAACATGAAGTTTTCCACTTTCACATCGGTGGTATTGTTGCGTCCGGTAGACGTATTGAAAACTTGATTCACCAGATGCGGGTCTATGCCGAACTGTTCGGCCGCGGCCAGTGCTTCGCTGACTGCCAGCAAGCCCGAGGCTGAGACGTAGTTGTTCAAGGCTTTGACCGCATGACCGGCACCCGCAGCACCCAGGTGCACCAGGTTTTTACCCATGGATTGCAACACCGGCCTGATTTTTTCCACCGCAGATAGTTCGCCACCGATCATGATGGACAAACTGCCGTCAACCGCGCGCTTGACGCCGCCGGAGACCGGCGCATCGACAAAGGCAATTCCTTTGGCCGCCAGTTTGTCGAAGTTGTCGCGCGACCTGACCGGGTCCGAAGACCCCATATCAATAAGTATTTGCGAAGGTGTCAATACATCAGCCAGTGCAGGCGAATGCTTCCACAACAAACCGTCCACCACGTTGCTGTCAGGAGTCATCAAGATGACGATATCAGCCTGTGACAAAGCCTCGGCTGCCGTGTCAGCTCGCTTGAACAAGGCTTCGTTTTGCAAACCCTCAGCGGCTTGCGGATTCAAATCAAAGCCGCGCACCTTATGACCGGCTCGCAGCAGATTGCGCGCCATGGGCAGTCCCATTTGCCCTAGGCCTATGAAGGCAATGACAGAGGCGCTCAAGCTCAAATCCCCATCTCTTTGAATACTTCTTTGGCACCCCTGAAACTGTCAATCGCAGCAGGTACACCGCAATAAATGGCGGTTTGCAGAAAGATTTCGGAGATCTCTTCTTTGCTCAGTCCGTTATTGACGGCGCCGCGCACATGCAACTTGAGTTCGTGAGGGCGGTTCAAAGCGGTCAACATGGCCAGGTTGATGATGCTGCGTGTACGGCGGTCCAACCCGGGGCGGTTCCAGATCTCGTCCCAGCAATATTGCGTGACCAGTTCCTGCATAGGCATATTAAAGTCATCTGCGTTTTTCAATGAGGTGTCGACATACTCTGCGCCCAGCACTTCGCGGCGGGTTTTCAAGCCCTTTTCAAATGATGTTTTGTCCATGGTGTGCTCCTGTTTGTGCTCAGTGATTGTGGTGAAGTGATTGGCGTATCGGCCGGTGATTGATCGCCTGTGAAGGCAAAGCATAGCCGTGACTGTAATGCCTTTGACAACTGACTTTGCAATTGTTCTTTTTGAGATGCCTGTTCATTGCGTGTCGCAAGTTGAGAATCATTGATGCACGGTCTTGAGTCGCATACAGCTTGAAAAGCACTGTCGATGGGCGTATCCCAGCGTGGCAATCAAGGTCTGTCACTTTATGGTGAGCGCAAGCGCAAGCCTTTAGGCGAAGCACGCCATGCTGGTGCCTTGTGCACGAAAAAACCTTGAATGTGCGCCATTGCAATGCCTTCACATTGACATCTAACTGGTACGGCCATGGGCAGCCCGCAAAGCAGCAGGGGAATTACGTAGACAACGCCAAGATATTGCACCTAGAATGATTTTGTAAGTTTGTTGTCAAATGAGGGAATCGTCATGATTGTGCTGGCCTGGTTGTTCGGTGTGGTGGTTCTGGTGGTCGTTATTGCGGCCTTGGTGACTTTCCTTAATCATTTCTATCGAAAATCCAGTCGGGATGTGGCTATTATTCGTACAGGTTTCGGTGGGCAAAAAACCCTGATATCCGGCGGCTGTCTTTCACTACCGTTTCTGCACAAGATTGATGAAATCAATCTGCGAACCATAAGGGTTGAAGTCAGACGCATTGCTGAAAAATCCCTCATCACTGAAGACCGCATGCGGGTGGATGCAGAGCTTGAGTTTTATGTGCGGGTTCAGCCCACTATTGAAGGCGTTGCCACCGCTGCTCAGTCGCTGGGCTCCAAAGCATTCAATCCCGAGGGAATGCGCAACCTGCTCGAAGGCCGTTTCATCGATGCTGTCCAGGCCGTCGCTGCCAGTCGCACCATGGACCAAATCCATGAAAAGCGTTCGCAATTTGTCTCTGATATTTCGGCTTTGCTCAAAGGCAATCTGGCTGAAAACGGTGTGGTGCTCGACTCTGTGTCATTGACCCGCTTAGATCAAACCTCATTCTCGGCGCTTGACGAAAACAACGCATTCAACTCTGTCGGTATGCGTCGTTTGGCTGAAATCATCGCGGTCAACCGCAAAAAACGGGTGCAAATCGAATCCGAGGCTGATATCTCTGTGCGTCAAACCCAATTGGACGCCACCAAGCAACGCTTGCTGTTAAACCAACAAGAAGAAGAAGCCCAGATCAGCCAGCGCTTGGAATTAGAAAAAATCAAAGCGCAAAGCGATGCAGAAACTGCTCGCTCACGCGAAGAGTCGCAGGCAGCCTCTGAGGCCGCACGCATCACCCGCGAGCAAGAAACCCGCATGCGCGAAATTGAAAAACAGCGCGAACTTCGCAAGTCTGAAATCGAAGCGCAATTGAATTCTGAGGTGAGAAAGTTGGAAAGCTCTATCACCTTGTCTGCCAAACAAGCGGAAGAAGCCCATGCACAAGCTGCTGCAGAGTTGGCTCGCACGGAAGTGATCTTGGCGCAGGAAAAAGTACAAACCGACCGCGAGCGAGCCGTGGCGGATCGCTCATTAGAAATGGCGGTCAAGCGAGTCAAAGAAGCAGGTGAAGTCGCAGAGGCCAATGCCGCTACCGAGGTCACCGTGTTACTTAAACGCGCCAAGGCCGAGGCTGAAGCCACACACACCCGTGCGGCGGCAGAAAAAGCCCGCATGCTGGCTGAGTCCGAAGGCTCACGCGCATTGATTGACGCTGAAAACGCACTCAGCACACCTGTTTTGCACATGAAGCTCGAGCAATACCGACTTGACCGCTTGCCTGAAATCATGTCCCACATGATGAAGCCTATCGAGAAAATCGACAGTATTCGCATCAACCATGTCAGCGGTTTTGGCGCCACCAACGGAGCGGGTGCTGCAGGCGCTGCAAACGGTGCTTCCGATGGCGGTGCTGGCAAGCCACCGGTTACCCAGGTCATGGACAGCATTTTGGGCATGGCTTTGCAATTACCGGCGCTCAAAAGCATTGGCGACCAAATCGGTGTTGACCTCTCAGGCTCTATAGGTGCTGCCAGCGGTAAACCCGCTTCCGGCTCAGACAAGTAAATTTTGTACGTCTCTTTTCTTGTTTTCGTTTCCCCAACCCACGAGCATTTCGCTCAATTTTCAGGAGTAACACCATGAGCTTTTCACGCCGCCAATTTTTGGCAGGAACTGGATCAGCGGGACTGACCGCACTGGGCGCCACCATCCCTTTTGAGTTGGTGCTGGCCGAGGGAGCCCCGATCAAACTGGGTTCTATTCTGGACAATTCAGGCAACTTAGACGCCTACGGCAAGCCCATGGTGATGGCCACCACGTTGGCTGCTGAAGAGATCAACGCTGCCGGCGGTTTGCTGGGTCGCAAAATCCAAGTCGTGCAATATGACTCACAGTCCGACATTGCGCTCTATACCAAATACGCACAGCAATTGACCCGCGACGACAAGGTCGATGTGACCCATGGCGGCATCACCTCTGCTTCACGCGAAGCCATTCGCCAAACCTTTAACCGCGCCAATTCACTCTATTTCTACAACGTGTTGTACGAAGGCGGCGTGTGTGACCGCAACATTGTTTGTACCGGCACCACACCTGCGCAAGCGGTTGAGCCGATTGTGGAAGTCGCATTGAAGCAATGGGGCAACACCGCCTATGTGCTGGCCGCTGACTACAACTATGGACAAATCACTGCCAAGTGGTTGACCCACTACATCACCAAAGGCGGCGGCAAAGTGCTGCAAACCAACTTCTTCCCGCTCGATGTGTCTGACTTCGGTTCGACCATCGCCAAGATCCAGCAAGAGAAGCCCAAGTTTGTGGTTGCCGCCTTGGTCGGTGGTGCTCACATGTCCTTCTTCCGCCAATGGGCGGCGTCAGGCATGAACAAAAAGATCCCGTTGTGCTCCACCACTTTCGGTGTCGGCAACGAACACCTGGCTTTGTCAGCCGCTGAAGGCGATGGCATTTTGATCGCCGGTAACTACAGCCAGGAAAACAACAACCCGTCCAACAAAGACTTTTTGGCCAAATGGGCCAAGCGTTTCGGCGACACCAAGCTGGTTCACGAAATTGCAGTGTCTCAGTACCAGGGCATCATGCTGTGGGCGGCTTGCGTCAAGAAAGCCGGCTCACTGGACCGCGAAAAAATGTTGGCTGCCATCGAATCAGGCGTCAGCATCCAAGGCCCAGGCGGCACAGTCACTCTGGACCCGAAAACACACCATGCCATTTTGGACATCAACGTGATGGAAGTGAAAAACCAGAAACTCACCATCAAGCAACAGTTCAAGGCGCGTCCTCCTTCAGACACGCTGCAATTCTGTGACTTGCAAAAAAATCCGAAAGACAACAAACAGTACGAAGTGAAGATTTAAACCTTGTCGGATCGCGTCCTGGTTCATGTGAGCCGGGACGCTCAAGTTTCAGAGAGTGAACATGGATTACGCGGCGGTTGTACTTCTAGAAATCATTTACATGATTGCCTTTTTGGTGCTGACCAGCGCCGGACTGGCGGTGGTTTTCGGCATGATGCGTGTCATCAACCTCGCGCACGGTGAATTCGTCATGATCGGCGGGTACACCACCATCGCCTGCGCCAAGGCAGGTATCAATATTTACTTCGCCATGCTCATCGTGGCCCCTTTTGTTGTCGGGGTGTTGGGTCTGGTGGTAGAGCGACTGGTGGTTCGCCAGTTGTATGGCCGCATGATAGACACCATGCTCGCCACTTGGGGCTTGTCATTGCTGATGGTAGGCATCGTGACTTTCATTTTCGGCAACACTGCAGTGAGTGTGCCAGCCCCTATTCCTGGTTACGAACTGGGTGAATTTCAAATGGGTGGCTATAACTTGTTCATCATCGGTATAGCCACTTTGCTGATTTTGTGCATGTGGTTGGTGATGCGTTTTACACGCCTAGGTCTGGTGGCGCGAGGTGCCATGCAAAGCGCTGATGTGGCTTCTTCTTTGGGCTATGACCCCAAGCGTGTGTACATGTGGACTTTCACTGTCGGCGCGGCTTTGTCGGGTCTGGCCGGTGGTGTGTTGGCGCCGTTGACAGGCTTGTTGCCCTCATCAGGCGGTGCTTATATTGCCAAGGCATTCATCACCGTCATCACCGGGGGAGCTGCGGTCATCACCGGCACCTTGTCCAGCTCTATTATTTTCGGCACCATCAACCAAGTCGTTTCGTTCGGTTCAACCCCTGTGATCGGAGAGATTGCCATGCTGGCTTTTGCCGTGGTGTTGTTGCGCCTGATGCCGCAAGGCATCACGGGCCGCTTTTTCCGTAACGCGCCATGATCGGAGACTCCGCCAATTTCTCCAGCGCAGGGCGTACCCATTGGGGTTGGATCATTGCCATCACGATCCTGCTGCTGCTGTTGCCTGCGGTGTTTGACACCAACACACCCACACTTTTAGGTATCTGGGCATTGTTTGCTTTGTCATTGGGATTGATGTGGGGCTATGCAGGCATTCTCAGTTTCGGCCACGCCGCGTACTTCGGATTGGGTGCATATACCTACGCCATCACTTCGATGAACCTGGGTGAAAGCACGGCAGCATGGATGCTGGCTATTTTGCTGCCTGCTTTTGTTGCTGCACTCATTGGTGCCATGATGTTTTACGGTCGCATCAGCGATGTCTATATGGGCGTCATCACGTTGGTGTTTTCGCTGATCATGGCCAAATTCATGGGCGCGACCGCTGGCGACGCTTACAGCATTGGCAACGCACGGCTCGGTGGCTTTAACGGCATTCCTGCGTTTCCTATTCTGAATGTGCCCGGCGATCCATCAACGCCGATTTTCGGAGTTCCGCTGTATTACCTGGTGTTGTGCTGTTTGGTTTTTTGTTATCTGATTTCACGCTGGGTGCTGTCCAGTGCTTTTGGTCGCATTTTGTTGGGCATACGTGAAAACGAATCGCGCATTGAACTGCTGGGCTACAACGCCCCCGCTTACAAAACCGCTATTTTTTCACTGTCTGCCGCCATGGCGGGCATGGCTGGTTGCTTGTTTGCGAGTTGGGCTGAGATCGTCACACCGGCTTTGTTCGGATTGGGTCAATCGGTCGAGGTCATCATTTGGGTGATCGCAGGCGGCTTAGGCACCTTGATGGGGCCGGTCATTGGTGCGGTGTTGCTAGGCACTATGAAGCTATTGCTCGGCGGCCAAACCTTTATCGATAACTCGTTGGTCATCGGTGCCATTCTGGTGTTGGTGGTGTTGTTGTTGCCACGCGGTCTGTTGCCCACCCTCATGGGATGGCGCAAACAACAAGGGCAACGCAGTGTCAGCCGTGCGCGCAACAA
>CANGCZ010000003.1 GCA_947452325.1 Comamonadaceae bacterium
ATGGTAATTTCAAGATCTGTGCGCCCGCTCAAGTTATCTGTATTTATATAAACCGGTTGATGCTGGCTTTCATTGCTGCTACGTTTGGCATTCAGTCCCAGGCTGGGTTTCAGTTTCAGGCCGGTGCCTGAAGACCAGCTTTCGGCGTCGGGACCCACATCACACGTTAACGGTGGTTCTTGTTTGAATAATTCTTCGCTGCTTTGCAAGGCGGGCTGCTTTTTTTGTGCGTATGCCGTACCGCTCCAAAGAACGCAGCATAAAACACTCACCAAGAGTCCGGGAAAGGCGAAAGGCAGTCGCATATTTAAAAAAGGCGCTTTGAATCGCGCTGTTTGTAGAATCGCGATTATCCATGAGCACAACTTACCCTGAGAACCATCCAGATTTGAGCGGCTTTCACGCAATAAACGCTTTAGGCTGGGACGATTCAAACCGCGCCATTCAATTTGCTGACTGGCTTTCTTCATTGGCACTTCATTTTGATCTGC
Source organism: Comamonadaceae bacterium (assembly GCA_947452325.1). Taxonomy (GTDB): domain Bacteria; phylum Pseudomonadota; class Gammaproteobacteria; order Burkholderiales; family Burkholderiaceae_C; genus Limnohabitans. The sequence goes on from CANGCZ010000003.1 coordinate 492, forward strand.
AGATTGAGACGGTAAAAACCGCTTCAGCCGATGCCAGTTTCAGACGCTATTTCAGAATTCAATCCGCGACGCGTTCCTTTATTCTGATGGATGCACCGCCTGACAAGGAAAATTGCAAGCCGTTTGCTGACATTGCAGAACTTATGTTGTCTGCAGGTCTTCGTGTACCACGCGTTTTAGACTGGCATGTCGAACACGGCTTTATGCTGTTGGAAGATCTAGGCAATCAAACCTTGATGCAATACTTTGCATCATCCGGTATGACGGATCGATTAACTTATTTTGAACAAGCCACAGACGCTCTGGTGTCATGGCAGCGCGCTTCCAGGCCCGGGGTTCTTCCTGCATACGATGCAACATTATTGCGGCGCGAGCTGTCTCTTTTTGAAGAATGGTATGTCAATGGCTACCGTCAATTGGCTTTGAATCCACAACAACAAGGCGATTTGTACAAGGTATATGACCAATTAGTTGCAAACAATTTGCATGCGCCTTGTGTTTTTGTACACCGGGATTACATGCCACGCAATCTCATGGTGTCTGAGGATTGTGCAGACACACGTCTGGGCATACTTGACTTTCAAGACGCGGTTTACGGCCCTGTAACTTATGACATTGCCAGTTTGATGCGTGATGCGTTCATGAGCTGGGATGAAGATTTCTGCCTTGACATCACGGTACGTTACTGGCACAAAGCACGTGCGGCTGGTCTCTTGCATTTTGATGACTGGGAGACAGACTTTGGTGCTTTTTACCGTTCTGTGGAATGGATGGGTTTGCAACGCCACTTGAAAGTCGCCGGGATTTTTGCGCGCTTGAGCCTGCGCGATCAAAAGCCTAAATACCTGGCCGATACGCCTCGCTTCATTGGTTATATACGCGCTACTGCCTGCAGATACCGCGAACTTTTCCCTTTGTTGCGTTTAATGGATCAGATAGAAGGCAGCACTTCTTCAGTCTCTTATGCTTTTGGCCGTGTTTGATGTCTCGTCATCGAATTTTCTGCGTTGACCCATTACAACCGGGTCTTACAACGCGTCTGAGCGATTCTGCATGCAGACACATACAGGTATTGCGTTTACAACCCGGCAGTCTCATAGAGTTATTCAACGGCAAAGGTATTGTTTTTATCGGGCAAATTGAAGCCATGGGTAAGCACAGTGTGGATATCACTGTGGTCCAAGCTCTGCCACCTGCTGAACTCCCAAACATGTACTCGCACTTGGTGGTCGGTATGCCTGCTAATGAACGTATGGATTGGTTGGTTGAAAAGGCCACTGAACTTGGCGTCAGCCGCATCACCCCTGTAATGTCTCAGCGCACCGTATTGCGCTTAAGCGGTGAGCGTGCAGTGCGGCGCGTTGAACACTGGAACGGCATCGCACAATCAGCCTGCAGTCAGTCTGGCCGCAATTTCCTTCCACAGATAGATCTTCCTGTGTTCATAACTGAATACCTCAAGGAGAATCACAGCCACGTCTCTCATTTAAATATTCTCTTGTCATTACAGGCCAATGCAGCGCCATGGCGTGACTTATGGCTATCCAGACCGTCACACATGACTTTATTGACCGGCCCTGAAGGCGGGTTCACTCCCCAAGAAGAGGCCAGTGCACTTGAAAACGGATTTACCGCTGCCAGTTTAGGTCGTTTTGTTTTGCGCGCTGAAACTGCTGTGTTGGCTGTACTCTCTCAGTTGCTATGAGATGGATTGTGTGTCCTTAGCCTTGTATTTTTAACCGTAACGCAAGTCTAGCCACTCGATAAGTTTTGAATAAACAAGGGTTTTTTCGGGGTCATTGAATATCTCGTGGTACATCACATTAAAGCAATGTGTTTGAAGAAATTCTTTTGATACTGCGTGGGCGAATTCTGCACTTCCTGCGGGATTGACCAACCTGTCCTGACCGGCATACAACAACAATGCGGGTTTGTTCCAGTTGGCGGCTTCTTTCAAAGCAAGCTTTCCCTGCTCAATGATCCATGCGGCCAAGCCAGAGGAAATTTTTCCATGCACACGCTTGTCTTGCTTGTATTCACGTACAACTTGAGCATCTCTGCACAACCAATTCAATTCGAGTTTATTGTCTACCCTGACATGCGAAAACCAACGCGGCAAAACCCAAAGCAGTGCTTTGTCTAAAACACTGGTGTAGGCCGCAAGAGCGGGTGAACTCATGACCACAGCATCTGTGATCTCTGGAAACTGAGTGACAGCTCTTTCGACGACCAGGCCTCCCATGCTGTGACCCAGCAATACCAATTTTGTCGATGATTGATGCATATACGCAGTGACTGCTTTCAAATCGTCTGTGAGACGAGTCTGCATATCTATATCGCCGCAGACCCCAGAAGACAAGCCGTGACCCATGTGGTCATACCCCATGACTTCATAGCCTGCTTGATACAACATGTAGGCCAACGAGTTGTACCTGCCCATGTGCTCGCCCAGTCCATGCACCAACATCACGCTCGCTTTCGCGTTTTTTAGCGGTTGCGGCCAGCGGTATAAGGCTAGCGTATGCGAGCCCGCAAGGTAATTCTCTGTTACGGGTTTGAAAGTGTGTTGCACAGCAATCGTGCTCATGTTGTCTGCTGACTTTTGCTGGTTAATTGAAATACCGCAGTTGCGGCTCTTGCATTTGGCCAAAAGCGCACAATTTCTCCGGCCTCTAAACCGAAAGCATCTTTGATATGCAAGTGATTTTTTAAAGCCAGTGATTGAAAATCCGCAAAAGTTCCCACTCTTATATTTGGCGTGTCATACCACTCATACGGTAATTGAGGTGTCACCGGCATGCGACCGCGCAACACACTCCAGCGATTAAACCAATGACCAAAATTCGGAAAAGTAATGATGCCCATGTCTGCCACTCTCAAGGTTTCTTGCAACATGGTTTCTGCGTTTCTCAAGTGCTGCAATGTGTCTATTTGTAATACGACATCAAATGATTGGTCTTCAAACAAACGCAATCCTTGCTCTAAATTCAGCTGAATCACTTGAACGCCGCGTTTCACACAAGCGGCAACGTTCCCATCGTCTATCTCGACACCATAACCCGAACAACCATGCTGAGACTGCAAAAAGTTTAATAAGGAACCGTCACCGCAACCCAAATCAAGTACCCGGCTACCGTAAGGCACCATGTCGGCAATCGTTTGTGCCAATAGTTTTGCTGTCATTTTTTTTCGCCTGCCAAGGTAATGCGATCAAAGTAGGCCCGCACCACATTCATATACCGTGAATCATCCAGTAAAAAAGCATCATGTCCATGAGGTGCATCAATCTCTGCATAACTCAGCTTGCGCTTATTAGCGACCAATGCCTGCACCATTTCTCTGCTTCTGGCGGGGGCAAATCGCCAATCGGTAGTGAAGCTGATCACCAGAAATTCTGCCGTTGCTCTTGCCATGGCTTGCATCAGGCTACCATTGAAGTCTCTGGCCGGGTCAAAATAATCTAACGCTCTTGTGATCAGCAAATACGTGTTCGCGTCAAAGTATTTGCAAAACTTGTCGCCCTGATAACGTAAATAGCTTTCTATCTGAAATTCTATCGCTTGGGTACTGTATTGGTAAATATCACCCTCTTGTAGTTTTCTACCGAATTTGCTGTTCATCACATCATCACTCAAGTAAGTGATGTGACCCAACATGCGCGCTATGCGCAAACCACGTTCTGGAACTACCCCGTGCTCATAAAAATGTCCGCCATGAAAATGCGGATCCGTCACGATGGCGCGTCTGGCGACTTCGTTGAAGGCGATATTTTCGGCCGTCAAATTGGGCGCGCTGGCTATCACGATGGCATGTTGAACCCGTTCAGGGTATTGCAAACTCCAACTCAAGGCCTGCATTCCGCCCAGGCTGCCACCCATGACCGCAGCCAATGTATGAATGCCTAATTTATCCATCAGTCTGGCTTGCGCATTCACCCAATCTTCTACGGTGACGACTGGAAAATCTGCACCATAGTTGCGGCCCGTCTGAGGATTGGTGTGCATTGGGCCGGTTGATCCGAAGCAAGAACCCAGGTTATTCACACCGATGACAAAAAATCTGTCTGTGTCTACGGGCTTGCCCGGGCCCACCATGTTGTCCCACCATCCTTCGCTGTGCTCCTGACCAGCGTACACACCTGCCACATGGTGAGACGCATTCAGAGCGTGGCATATCAAAACAGCATTGCTTTTTTCCTGATTCAATTCCCCGTAGGTTTCATAACTCAGGTGGTAATCGACCAAGGTTACACCTGAGCTAAGCACCAATGGCTCGCTGAATTGCATGGACGATGGTGAAACAATCATTGGCATAAAAAATCCGGCATCGCCAAAAACGAGACCGGACAGGCACGACGTCTTTAGCTGAACTTGTTAAAGCGCCCGCAAGCTGTGGCAAATCGGCGCTGTTATTTTGAGTATATACAACTGTGTTTGATTGTCCTCAATTACTTTTGAATACGCTCTTTCCCCTCTGTGGTGCGTTTTTTGCTTTTATTTGGTGCGAATCCGTTTTTCAATGTTTTTTTGCACTAAATCAGATCATTTATCCCCAGGAGCTCACATGGATGCACTTAAACAGGGCGCCGATGCCTTGTTCATTTTGTTAGGCGCCATCATGGTTTTGGCCATGCACGCAGGTTTTGCCTTTTTGGAATTAGGCACTGTCAGACAAAAAAACCAGGTCAACGCTTTGGTGAAAATTCTGGTTGATTTCAGTATTTCAACAGTGGTGTACTTCGCCGTTGGTTACAGCGTCGCTTATGGCACCCATTTTTTCGTCGGTGCTGATGTATTGGCTGCACGCAATGGCTATGACTTGGTCAAGTTTTTCTTTTTGCTGACATTTGCTGCGGCTATCCCTGCCATCGTATCCGGCGGTATTGCGGAACGAGCTCGCTTTTATCCGCAATTGCTTGCTACTGCTGTTATTGTCGGTTTTATTTACCCTTTTTACGAAGGCATTGCCTGGAACCAGCATTTCGGTTTTCAGGCTTGGTTGCTCGCCACGACGGGCGCAGAATTCCATGATTTCGCCGGCTCTGTGGTTGTTCATGCGGTAGGCGGTTGGATCGCCTTGCCTGCGGTTGTTTTTCTGGGCGCTCGCAGCAACCGCTACCGCAAGGACGGCGCTATTTCCGCCCATCCGCCCTCAAGCATTCCATTTCTTGCGCTGGGCGCCTGGGTTTTATGCGTGGGCTGGTTCGGCTTTAATGTCATGAGCGCACAAACGCTGGATAAGATTTCCGGCTTGGTCGCTGTCAATAGCTTGATGGCCATGGTCGGCGGCACACTGGCTGCTTTATGGGCTGGCAAAAACGACCCCGGCTTTGTTCACAATGGTCCGCTCGCAGGCTTGGTCGCGGTGTGCGCCGGGTCTGACTTGATGCACCCTCTGGGTGCTTTGATGGTGGGTTGCGTGGCAGGCGCTTTGTTTGTCTATATGTTCACGCTGACTCAAAACCATTGGAAAATTGATGATGTGCTGGGTGTCTGGCCTTTGCACGGTTTATGCGGCACATGGGGCGGTTTGGCTGCAGGTATTTTTGGCAGCACCTCGTTCGGCGGCTTGGGTGGCGTCAGTTTCACTGCGCAACTTTTCGGCACACTCGCCGGTGTTGCTTGGGCACTCGCCTCTTCTGCACTGTTGTACGGCTTGATCAAAGCGTTTTTCGGCTTGCGTTTAAGTCAAGAAGCAGAGTTTGAAGGTGCAGACATGAGTATTCACAAAGTCAGTGCCACGCCTGACAGGGAGTCCAGCTGGTGAATTTTGTCGTTTTTTAGGGTTTTCATTTATAAATCAGGCAGAAATACTTGTTTGAGTGGCCCTAATCTGTTTCATAATGGTTAAGACTGGCTTATCCACAGGGTGGATAAACAGTGCGTCGGTGATCGGTTAGTTTCGCTTCTTGGCTTTCGTGGACAGGTGCAATCGGGACTCCATCGCTTTTTTATTCGTTTTTATGGAGTCCCTGAATGGGCAACAAACTGTACGTCGGCAATTTGCCATATTCCGTTCGCGATGGCGACCTGGAACAATCCTTTGGTCAATTTGGCACCGTCACAAGTGCCAAAGTCATGATGGAGCGTGACACAGGCCGCTCCAAAGGCTTTGGTTTTGTGGAAATGGCATCTGATGCCGAAGCACAAGCTGCTATCAGCGGCATGAACGGTCAGGCATTAGGTGGCCGAAGCTTGGTCGTGAACGAAGCCCGACCCATGGAACCACGTCCACCGCGCAGTGGCGGTGGCGGTGGTGGTTACGGTGGCGGTGGTGGTTACGGCGGCGGCGGCGGCGGTCGTCGTGAAGGCGGCGGCGGCTACGGCGGTGGTGGTGGTGGCGGTCGTCGTGAAGGTGGCGGCGGTTATGGCGGCGGCGGTCGCAACGAATATTGAGCCACAAACCAATTCAAACGCAAAAGGCCTGCAATGCAGGCCTTTTTTCCATGGCTAGTCTTTAGCAGCTGGTGTCAAAGTAGCGTGTACATGTCCTTTAAGCACATATAACTGATTCACATTATCAGCATGCAAATTATCTGCAGTGAATCGATTTTTACCTCTCACTATATGGACTGGCAAATGGGAGACCAAGGTGTCGGTGTTCACAAAAAAGTGCAGAAACTCTCCGCTTATCTGCATATCATCTTCTTGCAGATGGACGTCATCTCTTTTTAGCAACGTCTGCCCTAGGAGTTGAACCTCTGAGCCATCTTCATTAACAATAGCTTTTTTCCCTCTGACCGACATAACCCTGTCATTGTTGTAAACCAAGACATAAGGTAACTTGATTTCTGTGTTCATCGTGTCTTGGAAATGCTGCGCAAACACGCCATGAATGGTTGACTTCAATTTGCCATTCATTTCATATGATTTGAGGATAAAGTTTTGAAAATCATAATCCGCATTGTGTGTTGGCGGTGCGGGCGGCTGAAAGCTGTCTTGTGAAGGTACGCTTTTTACCAACCACACAGAAAATAGAAACAGCACAGCCAACATAAGCATAGGCATGTAACCCATGGCAGCTTCACGCAAACTATGCAAGAGTTGCGAGGGTGTGAGTTGCTCTCGCAGTGGTGGGCGAGATAATTTATTCATGACAAAATTTCATCCAGGGCAAGCTTGTAATAACCGTTGGCTGTCATCAGTAAATCACAAGCTTCGCGAACTGCACCGCCGCCTGCAACAGACGAGCACACATGGTCAACACGCGTCTGCAACTCGGTGTGCGCCTGAGGCGGGGCAAATGTAAACCTGCTGCGCAATAAAACGGGTAGATCGGGCCAATCATCGCCCATGGCCGCTGCTTGTGACCAGTCTTTTCCTAAGTTATGCAAACAAGTTTCAGCCGTTAAAAGCTTGTTTTCAACGCCATAGTAAGCGTGATCTATTGACAACTCAGCCACACGACGACGCAAGGCCTGGCTGTCACGTCCGGTGATCACCACAGGCACGATGCCCGAGCGCTTTAGCAATTTAAGCCCATGACCATCCAGTGAGTTGAATTTTTTAACCACTTCACCTTCTGATGTGAAATACAAGCCGCCATCGGTCATGACGCCGTCCACGTCCAGAAAAAAAACACGAATGTCACGCGCTTTATCAAGCAGCGGGGTCGGAAAGCGCGAGGCGAATGTTGTCATGTTCAAATCACCTTGGCGCGCATCAAATCATTGGAGTTCACCACACCGCATAAGATGTTGTCTGCATCCACGACCAGCACACTGGTGATGCGCTTGTATTCCATGAGTTCAGCCGCTTCAGCCGCTAAGGCGTTGTCGCGCAAGGTGGTAGGGTTGGGCTGCATGACTTGAGCCGCTTGCATAGATCGCAAATCCACCCCTTTTTCTATCAATCGGCGCAAATCTCCGTCTGTGAATATGCCCAATACACGCCGATTTTCATCAACAATAGCCGTGGCGCCCAAACCTTTTTGAGACATTTCCCTCATCAGTTCAGTCAATGAGGTATCCAAAAAAACAGCGGGTATTTGTGCCCCGGTTCTCATGATGTCCGAGAGCAAAGTCAGTAATCTTCTTCCCAGACTGCCGCCAGGATGTGATTTTGCAAAATCATCTGGTTTAAAGCCTCTGGCATCCAGCACGGCCACTGCCAGTGCATCCCCCAATGCCAGTTGGGCGGTGGTGCTGGCAGTAGGCGCCAGATTCATTGGACAGGCTTCTTTTTCGACGCTGCTGTCAATGACCCAATTGGCGTATTGGGCCAATGTAGACTGTGTTTGACCCGTGATGGCCAACAATTCAACGCCTTGGCGTTTGATTTGCGGCAATATGGCTGACAACTCTTCACTTTCACCGCTATTAGACAGCGCAATCACCAGATCATCTCGGGTGACCATGCCCAAATCGCCGTGGCTTGCTTCGGCCGGATGGACAAAAAAAGCCGGCGTCCCGGTAGATGCCAGCGTTGCTGCAATTTTGCGCCCGATGTGCCCGCTTTTTCCCATTCCCATGACGACCACACGACCTTTGACAGCCAATATGGCTTGTACCGCCTGGACAAAAGGGTCTCCCAAGTGTTTTTGTACGCCCAGAATCGCTTGCGCCTCGATGTCCAGCGTTTGACGGGCCAAGGCCAGTATGTGTGCGTGTGAATCTGACTTGCTTGATGTCATGGTTTATCTATTATGCTCGGTACCAAATAACGATTTGCAACCTTATTTCCCTATACAAAAACGACTGAATATTTCACCCAACAAATCGTCCGGCGAGTAATTTCCAGTCAACAATGACAACTGGCTTTGAGCCAATCGGCACTCCTCTGCCATTAAATCTAACGGCACCGCAGCCAATGACATGAGTTGTCTGGCTTGCTGTAAATGGCTTAACACCGCTTGAAGTGCATCCAAATGTCTGGTTCTGGCTGTAAACACGCCTTCATTCAGTCCGGCTTGCCAACCGGCCATTTCTAGTATTCGCGCTTTCAGCTGGTCCAAGCCATCGCCGGTTTTGGCCGAGATGTTCAGCACATGGGGATTCAACACAGCATGTGGTGTCATGGCGTCTGCTTTGTTATTGACGACAAGCAATTGGGTGTGCGCAGACATGGCTTGTTGAATGTCCTTGCTCAATCGCAATTGAGCCTCCACGTATTGCGGTTCATTCTCTCGGCTCAAATCATTGAGCAACAACACCATATCTGCATTACCTATCTGATCCCACGCTCGGGCCATACCGATTTGTTCCACTTCATCTGCCAAGGCAGATTCCCGCAAGCCGGCCGTATCCAGCACGTGCACTGGCACACCTTGGATCTGTATGCTTTGCGTCAATACATCTCGTGTCGTGCCTGCAATTGCGGTCACGATAGCCACATCAGCACCTGACAATGCATTCAACAACGAACTCTTACCTGCATTGGGCTGTCCTGCGATCACCAGCTTCAATCCGTCTCGCAATAAACGGCCATGCTCTGCCTGAAGAAGCAACTCTCTGGTTTTTTGCTGCAAGGTCTGCAACTGCTCAGACACTTGCATTTGTTGTATGAAATCTATGTCTTCTTCCGGAAAATCCAAACAGGCTTCGATTTGCATCCGCAGATGCACCAACAAATCTTTAAGCGCATGGACTTGACTGGAAAACACACCTTCTAGAGACCGCCCGGCGCTGCGAACGGCGGCTTCCGTGTGGGCGTCTATCAAATCTGCGACCGCCTCAGCTTGCGCCAAATCTAGCTTGTGATTCAGGTATGCGCGTTCGGTGAATTCGCCTGGGCGGGCCAGCCGCAAACAAGGCAAAAGCGCCTGGTTTTTTGTATTTGTTTGCTGGGCACGTTGCAAACAATTTTGCAACAACATTTGCAATACCACCGGTCCGCCATGGGCTTGCAATTCCAGCACGTCTTCGCCGGTGTAACTGTGTGGGGCCGGAAAGAAAATCGCCAGAACTTGATCAATAGGGTTGCCATGCGGGTCTTTGATCGATAAGAGCTTGGCGACCCTTGGCGTGAGCGTTGCATGAGTCAGCTCCTGTGCAAAGCCCTGCATATTTTTTCCACTGAGGCGCACTACACCGACGGCACCACGCCCGGGTGGCGTGGCCAATGCGATGATGGGGTCATCCCGCTGCGACAACATGCTAACTCACAGCGTTGATAAACACGGTGCTTATTTGATGATGCCAAGCTGTTTGTTGATCATCCATTGCTGAGCGATCGACAAAATATTGTTGGACAACCAATAAAGCACCAAACCGGCGGGGAAGAAAAAGAACATGACACTGAACGCCAATGGCATGAACCACATCATTTTGGCTTGTATAGGATCGGGCGGCGTGGGATTCAACCAAGTTTGAAACATGGAGGTAGCTGTCATCAACAACGGCAAAATAAACCAGGGATCTGGTGCTGCCAAGTCATGTATCCAACCCACCCAAGGTGCATTGCGCATTTCAACAGAAGAAAGCAAGACCCAGTACAAGGCAATAAAAAAGGGTATTTGCACGGCGATAGGCAAGCACCCGCCCAGCGGATTGACTTTTTCTTCGCGGTAGATCTTCATCATTTCCATTTGCATTTGTTGCGGATTGTCTTTCAACCGTTCCCGCATTTCCATGATCTTGGGATTGATCGCTTTCATTTTGCCCATGCTCTTATAAGCCTGGGAGTTCAACCAGTAAAACGCCACTTTCAAAACCACCACCAAAGCCACGATGGCCCAGCCCCAATTGCCAATGACGCGGTAGAGTTCATACAGCAACCAATACAAAGGCTTGGACAAAATGGTGAGCCACCCGTAGTCCTTGACCAGCTCGAGTCCCGGGTAAATGGATTCGAGCACTTTTTCTTCTTGCGGACCTACAAATAAGCGCGCTGAATGAGATAACTGCGCGCCTGGCGCAATCGCAGGCAAAGGTGCAACCATGCCGACAGCATATAAATTATTGTCCAGCTTGCGTGCAAACAAATCACGTTGTTGTGTATCGTCTAACAGCCAAGCAGACGCAAAATAGTGTTGAACCATGGCCACATAACCTTGGCTGCTCTGCTTCTCAAAATCGGCTTTGTTTTTTTCGATATCGCTGAACTCAATCTTTTGGTATTTTTTCTGTGAGGTAAACACCGCGGGGCCAGTGAATGTCGAGTAAAAAGACGATTCTCCTTCCGGCTTATTGCCGTCACGAACCAATTGCACATACAACTGCGGGCTGATTGCTGCAGAAGATGCATTGACGATGTCATGTTTGACTTCTATGGCATAACTGCCCCGTTTCAAAATATACGTTTTGATCAGCTTGATATCGCCAACTGGCACAGACTCAAACCGCAATTGCAGTTCGTTTTCTGTGTCTTTGAGTATTTTTGATCCACTAAACACCATCGGTGTTTTATGCGTAGGCCAGCCTGTTGCCGTCAACCCGCCTATCAATCCACTTTGGGCCAGGTAAACGCGTTCCTTGCTGTCATCCATGATCAACACATTGCTGCCCGCGTGATGTATGTCCTTGTGTTTGAGTAACTCTGCTCGCAACAAACTGCCGCCTTCGGTGCTGAATTGCAATTTCAATACGTCGGTTTCAACATCGATTCGCTGCGCAGCCGCTGTGGCAGGCAAAACTGTGCTGTCTGTGCTTTGAGGCACCGCGTTGTTCTTAACGGTGTTTGCGTCGGTTGCAGGTACCGATGACGTGGTTGTCGTTGTTTGAGCAGGGGCGGTTTGAACCGCCGAAGGAAAAAACGTAGGCTTTTTGCCGTTATGAATTTGCCACTGGTCCCACAACATCACCAGAGAAAAACCGAAAACTACCCAAAGAATGGTGCGGCGAATATCGTTCATGGAAATTTAGACTCGGTCGAAGAAGAGGGAGTGCGGCCAAGAAATGGCCAAAGTGTGTGCATTGGGTGTTTACCGGGCACAGGGTCATGCCCGCCATTGCACCACGGATGACAACGTGACAATCGTTTAAGCGTCAGATAACTGCCGGCGCCGGCGCCGTATTGTTGGATTGCGTCTAAAGCGAAGGCGGAACAGGTTGGCGTGAAGCGGCATGAAGAGCCCAACCAAGGACTGAGAATCAGCCGGTAAGCTTTGACACCTGCGATCAACAGTTGCTGCATCATGGTGTGTGTATCGCCTTATCAAACAATTGCAGAAGTTCGTTTCGCACCGCTTGTTTCAATTTGGCGGAAGACGCGCTGATGAAGTCTGTGCGTTGAAATGTTTTTCTCAACCGTACAACCCTGTCTGCCGCTTCGATTTTTACCAAGCGTTGGCTTGCAAGTGCATAAATCTGACGCTTGATGGCATTTCTTGTCACCGCGTTTTTTGCCCATCGCTTGGGAACCACGGCGCCTATGCGATTTTGTTGCGCAGGTCGCTTTACATGTAAAGCAAAATGATTTGTGCTTGCACTTACCCCTGCGGCCATGACTGCATCAAAATCAGCGCGCTGCGTGATTTTTACCACGCCCGGTTTTGCCATATGCGCATTGGAATGCGCTGTCAGACTCAGACCGCCAGTCGTTTGCGGCCTTTGGCACGACGAGCATTGATGACTGCGCGTCCGCCTCTGGTTTTCATTCGAACCAAAAACCCATGGGTACGCGCACGGCGGGTTTTAGAAGGCTGGTAGGTACGTTTCATGTTGAGAATCTCTGGTGCAAAGCTAAACCGTGCATTATCTCTTTTTTTCCGGGGGTTTTAAAAATATCTCTTGTCCGTGACAACTTATGACGTTTTTTGTGGATAAAGCTCGAAAATTTCCTGTCCCTGTGGATAATTTTTTGATAAAGTAGGTTAAATGCGTTTTATCCTGCTTTGTATCCACAGTTTTTTCTACCGGTGTTCGGTGCTATGAGTTCTTCCATACTGCCATCTGAAAACAATGATGCCGGTCAGGCATTGTGGCAATCTTGTATCGACCTCCTGGCACAGGAATTACCTGAGCAGCAATTCAATACTTGGATAAAACCATTGCACGCCACGGTATCTGATGATTTCTCTAAACTCACGATTGTTGTCATCAATCGCTTCAAACTTGACTGGATACGTACACAGTATGGCGGACGCATCAGTGCACTGCTGAATCAGTTGTATGGCCAGCCTGTGCATATCGAGTTCTCGCTAGCAGCCAAGGAAGCCCCGGTCAGAGAACCGGTTTTACGTACAAGCCACGAAGCCGACGAGTTTTCAAGCGCGGCCTCTTCTGCTGCGTCAGATGCGGCTTTGAATGTATTCAAAAACCGGCTCAACAGCAGTTTGTGTTTTGATACCTTAGTTGAAGGCACAGCCAATCGCATGGCTCGTGCGGCAGCCATGCACATAGCCAATGTGCCGGGTCAGCTTTACAACCCGTTGTTCATTTACGGCGGTGTGGGCTTGGGCAAAACGCATTTGATGCATGCGGTTGGCAATCAATTGTTGCAAAACCGCCCAGACGCCAAGGTGCTTTACATACACGCCGAGCAGTTTGTGTCTGATGTGGTGAAAGCCTACCAGCGCAAAACCTTTGACGAATTCAAGCACCATTACCACTCGTTAGATTTGTTGCTGATAGACGATGTACAGTTTTTTGCCAACAAAGACCGGACACAGGAAGAGTTTTTCAATGCCTTTGAAGCTTTGCTTGCCAAAAAATCACATATTGTGATGACCAGCGACACCTATCCCAAAGGTTTGGCAGACATACATGAGCGCTTAGTGTCACGCTTTGATTCGGGTTTGACTGTGGCCATCGAACCGCCTGAGCTTGAAATGCGGGTTGCGATTTTGATCAACAAATCGCGCGCTGAAGGTACTGAAATGCCTGAAGAAGTTGCTTTTTTTGTGGCGAAAAACGTTCGTTCCAACGTGCGCGAACTCGAAGGCGCATTGCGTAAAATTCTGGCTTATTCAAGATTCAATCAAAAAGAAGTCTCGATTCAGCTCGCCCGTGATGCCTTGCGGGACCTGCTTTCTATCCAAAATCGCCAAATTTCCGTGGAAAACATTCAAAAAACAGTGGCTGACTATTACAAAATCAAAGTCGCTGACATGTATTCCAAAAAACGCCCGGCTTCTATTGCCCGTCCTCGACAAATTGCCATGTACTTGGCCAAAGAATTGACACAAAAAAGCTTGCCTGAAATTGGAGAATTATTCGGTGGCCGTGACCACACCACTGTCTTGCACGCTGTTAGAAAAATTTCAGGTGAGCGTCAAACACTCAACGAATTGAACCAACAATTGCATGTGCTTGAACAAACACTCAAAGGATAAAGAATGAATTCTTCTATGCCTAAGCCTGTGGATAGAATTGGCATAACCAAAGGCTTATCCACAGAGACTGGAATTCCTGGAAAGTTATTCATTGTTTGCAACGCGCTAAAAAGGCATTTGCAAACAGTGTTTGCTGATAGCCAAGTGCTTGATTTCAAAGTGGAAAACCGGCTTGTCCACACAAACAGGCCTTGCTTATCTACTACTGCTATTGATTTATAAAGAATTTAAGAAGAGGATGACATGATTGTCTTGAAAGCCACCCAAGAGCAAATTCTTGCTTCGCTGCAATCGGTTGCAGGCATTGTTGAACGGCGTCATACATTGCCAATTTTGGCCAATGTCATGCTTCGCAAAACGGGTAATGACGTTCAACTGACCACCAGTGATCTAGAAATTCAAATCCGCACACAGGCATTGTTGGGCGGCGATAACGGTAATTTCAGCACCACGGTAGGTGCCCGCAAATTAATGGATATTTTGCGTTCTATGCCTTCCGATCAAACGGTGACGCTGGAATCCAATCAAAACAAATTGCTTTTGAAAAGTGGAAAAAGCCGATTTTCTTTGCAAACCTTGCCGGCCGAAGATTTTCCTTTGGTACAGGAATCCACGAACTTCGGTCCAGCATTCAGCGTGCCACAAAAAACGCTCAAAGCATTGCTGCAACAAGTCTCTTTTTCAATGGCGGTGCATGACATCCGTTATTACTTGAATGGAATTTTATTTGTAGCCGAAGGCAAACAACTCAGTCTGGTCGCCACAGATGGCCACCGATTGGCTTACACCTCCGCCACATTGGAGTCTGAAGTTCCAAAACAAGAGGTGATTTTGCCGCGCAAAACAGTATTGGAACTGTTGCGTTTGTTGAATGACAAAGATGGTGATATTCACATGCAATTCGCCAGCAACCAAGCGAGATTCTCGTTTGATGGCAAGGAATTTGTCACCAAGCTGGTTGAAGGCAAGTTTCCGGATTACAACCGTGTCATTCCCAAGAGTCACAAAAACACGATCACATTGGGAAAAAATGCATTGCTGGTCTGTTTACAGCGGATAGCGATTTTGACCACCGACAAGTTCAAAGGTGTTCGCATCAATCTTGAACCCGGGGTCTTGCGCGTTGCTTCTAGCAATGCCGAACAAGAAGAAGCCATCGATGAAATCGAGATTGACTATTCGGGTGACTCCATAGAAATAGGTTTCAATGTGACTTACCTCATTGATGTTTTGGTCAACATGAACGAAGACATGGTTCGCATGGACCTTGCCGATTCCAACAGTTCTGTGTTGGTGACCATTCCCGACAATGCTTATTTCAAATACGTTGTCATGCCCATGCGTATTTGAGTTGGTTTATTGCCAGGGTTTTTTTGTTTCCTGTTCGCGCCATTCAGCGCTGGATGAATTGATATATGACGACAAGCAATACCGATATTGGCGCTGATGGCCAACTGAATCCTCCCGGCTCAGACCAGGCTTATGGCGAGAGTTCTATTCAAATTCTTGAAGGACTCGAAGCGGTTCGCAAACGCCCGGGTATGTATATTGGTGACACCTCGGACGGAACCGGTTTGCACCACCTGGTATTTGAAGTCGTTGACAACTCGATTGATGAAGCCCTTGCGGGCCATTGCGACGATATTGTTGTCACGATTCACTCAGACAACTCCATCAGTGTCACAGACAACGGCAGAGGTATACCTACCGGCGTCAAAATGGACGACAAGCACGAACCCAAGCGCAGTGCTTCTGAAATTGCTTTGACTGAATTGCATGCAGGCGGCAAGTTCAACCAAAACAGCTACAAAGTGTCAGGCGGCTTACATGGCGTTGGCGTGTCCTGCGTGAATGCTTTGTCCAAGTGGTTGCGCTTGGTTGTCAGACGTGACGGACAGGTTTACACCTTGGAGTTCGCCAAGGGTTTTGTGCAAAACCGTTTGGTAGAAGTGGTTGATGGTGTCGAAGTCTCGCCTATGCGCGTGACGGGTGCGACCGACAAACGTGGCACAGAAGTCCATTTTTTGCCTGATACCGATATATTCACGCAAAACCATGACTTTCATTATGAAATCCTCAGCAAGCGTTTGCGTGAACTCAGTTATTTGAACAATGGTGTTCGTATCCGCTTGATAGATGAACGGACCGGCAAGTCAGATGATTATTCAGGCGCAGGCGGGGTCAAGGGTTTTGTTGAGTTCATCAACTCAGGTAAAAAAATTCTTCACCCGAATGCTTTTTATGCCGAAGGTGAAAGACCGGCCGAAAGTTACGGTGGCATTCCTGGTACGCACATAGGCGTAGAAGTCGCCATGCAGTGGAACGACGGTTACAACGAGAGTGTCTTGTGTTTCACCAACAATATCCCACAAAGAGACGGCGGCACCCATTTGACGGGTTTGCGTGCGGCCATGACGCGTGTCATCAACAAATACATTGAAGAGAACGACTTTGCCAAAAAAGCCAAAGTTGAAGTCACAGGCGACGACATGCGCGAAGGCTTGTGTTGTGTTTTGTCTGTCAAAGTACCTGAGCCCAAATTCAGCAGTCAGACCAAAGACAAACTGGTGTCCAGCGAAGTGCGTGCACCGGTCGAAGACATTGTCGGTAAGGTGCTCGGTGACTATTTGCAAGAGCGGCCTAATGACGCCAAGATCATTTGCGGCAAGATCGTAGACGCAGCCAGGGCGCGTGAAGCCGCGCGCAAAGCGAGGGAGATGACACGCCGCAAAGGTGTACTTGACGGCATGGGCTTGCCAGGCAAGCTTGCAGACTGTCAGGAAAAAGACCCGGCGCTGTGTGAAATTTACATCGTTGAGGGAGATTCCGCCGGCGGTTCAGCCAAGCAAGGCAGAGACCGAAAATTTCAAGCCATTTTGCCTTTGCGCGGCAAGATTTTGAATGTGGAAAAAGCCCGGTACGACAAACTCTTGACCAGCAATGAAATTCTCACACTCATCACGGCTTTGGGAACCGGCATAGGCAAGGTCAGTGCCGAATCCGGTAAGTCAGGCACAGATGATTTCAACATCGATAAATTGCGTTATCACCGGATCATCATCATGACCGATGCCGACGTCGACGGCGCACACATACGCACGCTGTTGCTCACTTTCTTTTACCGCCAAATGCCGGAACTCGTCGAGCGCGGACATATTTACATCGCGCAACCGCCGTTGTATAAAGTCAAAGTAGGCAAGGAAGAACAATACATCAAAGACCAGCCCGCGCTGGATATGTTTTTGATGCGCATCGCCTTGAAAGATGCGGCCCTGTACACCGGCGGAGCTAACCCCCGCAGTTTGAACGGAGAGACGCTTGCAGAGTTGGCCAGAAAGCATCAATTGGCTGAGGCTGTGATTTCCCGCTTAAGCCACATCATGGACATGGAGGCATTGCGTGCCATGGCTGATGGCGTGTCACTTCAACTCGAAAACCTGGATGAAGCGCAGAGCTCGGCCATTCGTCTGCAAGCCAAATTGCGTGAACTCGGCAGCGGTTCTGAAGTTGCTGCCGAGTTTGATGTACGCAGCGATAAACCGGTGCTGCGCATCAGTCGCCACCATCACGGCAACGTCAAGAGCAGCGTCATCACGCAGGATTTTGTCCATGGTGCAGATTACGCGGCCTTGGCCGAAGCGGCATCTACTTTCCGCGATCTGTTGGGTGAAGGTGCCAGGGTTGAGCGCGGCGAGGGAGATCGGCGAAAAGAAGAAAAAGTGTCTGATTTCCGCCAAGCCATGCGTTGGTTGATTGTTCAGGCTGAGAATGCCACAGCGCGCCAGCGTTACAAAGGCTTGGGCGAGATGAATCCCGAGCAGTTGTGGGAAACCACGATGGACCCTGCTGTGCGTCGCTTGTTGCGTGTACAAATCGACGATGCCATCGAAGCGGACCGTGTGTTCACGATGTTGATGGGCGACGAAGTCGAACCGCGTCGCTTGTTCATCGAGGGTAATGCGCTGCGAGCCGCAAACATTGACGTTTAATGTCAGCTCACACCAGATCAGCCCCCGAGACTTGGTGTCGTCTCAAGCTGTTTTGTAGATCGCCTTTTTTGATTGACAGGTCTAAAAAAGCCTGTAAAGCACTCAAGCCTTCTGTTCCGTGTTGCTTGTGCAAAACCATGGCTTGTTGTATGAGCATGAAATGGCCGGGCAACAAACGCAAACCTTGTCGTAAGCCCATGTCTGTTTGAAGTTGGTGCTTGACGCCGGCCGCGACATTGGCGTTCTCTTTTAAAAAAACGTTCACCACCTCGGCTGAGGAATGGGCTCTCAGTAACCGAGCGTGTTGCAAATGTCTGCTTAAGAACAAATCGTAGGCACTTGACTGTCCGACGACGATGGTGTTTTCTGCTTGATCTACCTGTTCAATGCCTTGAATCTTGCTGTCTTGTTTGACCAGGTAACACCCTTCAATTTGCAAGTAAGCGCGTGTAAATTGCAAATGTTCTGCTCTGTCGGGGTCAATCGCCAGAAAGCCTATGTCAGCCTGAGCTTGTTCCAGCAAGGCGACAGCTTCCCGGGCATTGTTGACCACAGTCAACTCACAGTTCAAGCCCCATTCTCTGGCCAGGCTTTGCGCCAAATCCACGGATACACCTTGCACGCCGTCACGGTGGTTCTTTGCCAGCAAAGGGTTGCCCAGATTGATGACAAAGCGCAAATGACCTTTAGAAATGAGCCTGTTCAGCATGTGTTTGTGTCAAGTGCGTGTGCGCATTTTCAGCTTGTTTTCAGCCCTGATTTTGCCATCACACCATGAGACCAGGACAGCGACCTAAAATGCTTTTTTGATTGAGGTTCATGCATGCATTTTCCAGCGCATTTTGATGTGATCGTTGTCGGTGGCGGCCACGCGGGAACAGAGGCTGCACTGGCCAGCGCTCGCATGGGTTGTCGCACTTTGCTGCTGACGCACAATATTGAAACCCTGGGACAAATGAGTTGCAATCCGTCAATTGGCGGAATTGGTAAAGGCCATTTGGTCAAAGAGGTGGATGCTCTCGGCGGCATCATGGCGTTGGCCACGGACATGGCCGGTATTCAATTTCGCATTCTCAATCGCTCTAAGGGACCGGCAGTTCGCGCGACACGCGCCCAGGCCGACCGTATTCTTTACAAAGCAGCTGTTCGACACCGTCTTGAAAACCAAGCCAATCTTTGGTTATTTCAGCAAGCCGTTGATGACTTGATGATCGAAGGCTCAAGAGTAGTAGGCGCAATTACGCAAGTGGGTGTTCGCTTTACCGCGAGATCAGTGGTCTTGACCGCTGGCACGTTTTTGGATGGAAAAATCCATGTAGGCTTAGAAAACCATTCTGCCGGGCGGGCAGGTGATCCTCCTTCCTTGCGTTTATCGGCCCGATTGAAAGAGTTGAAATTACCGCAAGGCCGTTTGAAAACCGGCACGCCTCCGCGCCTCGATGGGCGGAGCATAGATTTCAGTCGCTGCTTTGAACAAGATGGTGACGGAATGCCTGGTGGAGAGTCTCCGGATTTACCGGTCTTCAGTTACATGGGCCGTCGCGACATGCACCCTGATCAGGTGCCTTGTTGGATCACTCATACCAACGAGAAGACCCATGACATCATTCGCAGCGGTTTTGATCGCAGCCCCATGTTCACCGGAAAAATCGATGGCGTAGGACCGCGCTATTGCCCGAGTGTGGAAGACAAAATCAACCGCTTTGCAGACAAAAGCAGCCATCAGATTTTTCTTGAGCCCGAAGGCCTGACAACCCACGAGTACTATCCGAATGGTATTTCTACCAGCTTACCGTTTGACATTCAGTACCAGTTGGTCAGGTCCATGGCCGGGTTGGAAAACGCGCATATTCTGCGCCCTGGGTACGCGATTGAATACGATTATTTTGACCCTCGTGAGCTGCGCAGAAGCTTTGAAACCAAGTCTATTCAGGGTTTGTTTTTCGCTGGACAAATCAATGGAACCACGGGCTATGAGGAGGCCGCGGCACAGGGCCTGTATGCCGGAATCAATGCAGCGCTGCAATGTCAGGGCAAAGAGGCTTGGACCCCTGGCCGTGATCAAGCCTACCTTGGTGTACTGGTTGATGACTTGATCAACCAAGGCGTGGTCGAGCCCTACCGCATGTTCACCAGTCGTGCTGAGTTTCGCCTTCAATTGCGTGAAGACAATGCAGACGCACGCCTGACGGACAAAGGCCGCGAATTGGGATTGATTGACGATGCGCGCTGGGATGCTTTTTGCCGTAAGCGGGACGCTGTTTCACGTGAAACACAGCGACTGGCTTCAACCTGGGTCAATCCGGGCAATTTGTCTCCCACTGAATCCGGCCGGGTTCTTGGCAAGCCGATCACGCATGAGCACAGCCTGGCCGACCTGCTGCGCCGACCGGATGTCAATTACGAGCGGCTAATGAGTCTTGATGGCGGGCGCTTCGCAAGTGACGACTTGGCTCAGCTCGACGCTGTTTCACGTGAAACAGTGGTTGAGCAGCTCGACATAGCTGCCAAATACGCGGGTTATATAGACCGCCAGCAAGAGGAGGTCAGGCGTGCGGCAAGTTATGAGCACCTGACATTGCCTGCGGAGCTTGACTACATGTCTATTCCGGCTTTGAGCATGGAGGTGAGGCAGAAGCTACAAAAGCACCGTCCCGAAACCCTGGGGCTGGCTTCCCGGATTTCCGGTGTCACACCTGCGGCCATATCTTTGCTGTTGGTTCACCTCAGGCGCGCTCGTTTCGGCGCCGCTGGTGAAAAAGCCGGAGCCCTGGGCTGATGAGGTCTTTGTCGATGGCCTTGGCCGAGGGCTTGCAATCTTTGTCCATGGAATTAACGCAAACCCAGCAACAAGTCTTGCTGGACTACATTGCCCTGCTAAGCAAATGGAACAAGGTCTATAACCTGACGGCGGTTCGAGACCCTGAACAAATGTTGAGCCAGCATCTGCTGGACTGTTTGGCCGCGCTGCCCCCGTTGAAACAAAAGTTCCCTGCTGCTTTGGATGTGTTGGATGTCGGTGCCGGCGGCGGTTTGCCCTCGGTGGTTTTTGCGGTTGCCTGTCCGGATTGGCAGGTAACAGCGGTGGACACAGTGGCAAAAAAAGCGGCGTTTATTCAAACCACGGCGCACAGCCTGAAGCTGGCTAACCTGCGCGCGGTGCATACTCGCGTCGAGGCATTGACCGGCGGCTTTGATGTGGTGACTTGCCGCGCCTATGCCTCGTTGCGAGATTTTTGCAATTCATCGCGCCACTTGTTAAAGCCAGGCGGGACATGGATGGCCATGAAGGCAAAGCCACCGACCGAAGAGTTGATGGAATTGCCCGCAGATGTGTGTGTCGACAAACTTGAAACATTGGCCGTTCCCGGCCTAGAGGCTGACCGCTGTTTGGTTTGGATGCGGCCGGTTTGACCGCTGCCTTGTCGGGCAGTGCGGGCGACTCGGTTCTGATTTGTGGCGCGGTTATGCTGGTTTAAGCGTTGTTTCACGTGAAACAACTTTTGTAGCCTGTCCCTTGGCAGTTACACTCTCAAGTCCGCACAGGTAGTCTCTCGCAAGGTTTTTCATGGTTGGTATTTCAGATTACCCGGCTTTTGCCGGTGCTGTCGTCGTCTTTCTCGCCATTCCCGGCCCTGGTAATTTGGCTTTGTTGACTGCGGCCGCCACCGGTGGGCGTAAGGGCGCATCAGAACGACTTTCGGCTTTTCGTTGACATGCAACAACAACCCGGCACGCTGACCTTTGCGGCCATGGCTGCCACGGTCGCGGTTTTGACTTTCCTCTACGGCTTGCGTTTGGTTTTACAGAAATAAACACCATGGCTCATATTTTTTGCATTGCCAATCAAAAAGGCGGGGTCGGTAAGACCACCACCACCATCAATCTGGCCGCCGCATTGGCCGCCATAGGCCAGCGGGTGTTGTTGATTGATTTAGACCCACAGGGAAACGCCACCATGGGTTCGGGCGTAGACAAACGGCAATTGGCGTTTTCGGTGTACGACGTGTTGTTGGGCGAAAACTCCATAGCACAGGCGCGCACACGCAGCCGCTGGGGCGAAGCCGCCGCCCGCCAGGACATGCCTACCTATGACGTGCTTGGCGCAAACAGAGATTTGGCCGGTGCCGAGGTCGAGCTGGTTAACCTGGAGCAGCGTGAAAAGCGCTTGAAAAACGCCATCGCAGAATCCATCCATGAGTACGACATTGTGCTCATCGACTGCCCGCCGTCTTTGTCAATGCTGACACTCAATGGCTTGTGTGCGGCTCACGGTGTGATTGTGCCCATGCAATGCGAGTATTTTGCTCTGGAAGGGCTGACCGATCTTGTCAACACCATCAAACAAGTCCACGCCAACCTGAACAAAGACTTGAAAATCATAGGCTTGTTGCGGGTCATGTTTGACCCGCGCATTACCTTGCAACAACAAGTCAGCGATCAACTCAAATCACATTTCGGCGACAAAGTCTTCAACACCTTGATTCCGCGCAACGTGCGTCTGGCAGAAGCGCCGAGCTACGGTTTGCCTGGTGTAGTGTTTGACCCGTCAGCCAAGGGCAGTCAAGCCTTTATAGATTTCGCCAAGGAATTGGTGCACAGGTTTCAGTCTACGTAAATAAACACAAGCGCAAAGAGAACAGCCATGGCGACAAAAAAAATCAAAGGATTGGGGCGAGGCCTGGAGGCCTTATTGGGTCCAACCGCCACGGAGTCCGGTCAAATGGCTGCAGCCGAAAGTGCGCCAGCTGTATTGAAGCTGGATCAATTGGTGGCCGGCGTTTACCAGCCGCGCAAGCGCATGGACGAAGGCGCTTTGTATGAGTTGGCCGAAAGCATCAAATCGCAAGGCATCATGCAGCCTATTCTGGTGCGCAAAATCGATGCCGGTGGTTATGAAATCATCGCCGGAGAGCGGCGTTTTCGCGCAGCCAAACTGGCTGGTTTGACCGAGGTGCCGGTGCTGGTGCGCGAAGTCAGCGACCAAAACGCTGCCGCCATGGCCTTGATAGAAAACATGCAGCGCGAGGATTTGAATCCGCTGGAAGAGGCCCAAGGTTTGCAACGGCTGATACGCGAATTCGGCTTGACCCACGAAGCTGCCGCGCAAGCAGTAGGTCGTTCACGCAGTGCAGCCAGCAATCTGTTGCGCTTGCTGAATTTGGCCGAACCTGTGCAAACCATGTTGATCGCCGGTGACATTGACATGGGTCATGCGCGCGCCTTGCTGTCCTTGGACAAAGCCGCGCAAATCACGGCGGCCAATCAAATCAGTGCCAAAAAAATGTCTGTGCGGGAAGCGGAAACGCTGGTGAAAAAAATTGGCGCTGACTTCTCGCTTGTCACCCAAAAACCCGCCAAGGAAAAGTCCCGTGACCTCAAAAGACTAGAGGAAGAGTTATCGGATTTGTTGACGGCACAGGTTGAAATCCGCGTGAAAAAACAAAGCAAGCGTTTTGGCAAAATGGACCAATCAGGAGAGATATCCATTGCCTTTGGGTCGCTTGAAGCCTTGAACGGTTTGATTGAAAAATTACAGTCTTCCTAGGGCTTGCACAATGGCGCAGACAGCATCGAGCGGTTATGCTCAGCTGCTGTCTCAATTGTTTTCTGCATAAGCTTTTAAATACCTGTTTTGGAGTGTCACATGTCTTTTAACCAACCCCGCATACTTCGCTTGTGCGCCGCTGCCGCCATCGGCTTTTCTGCCATGACAGCCATGGCGCAAGAGACCTTCAAAATCGGCATCGTCAGTTTTCTCTCCGGTCAAGCGGCAGAAAGCTTCGGCATTCCGGCAGTCAATGGTGCCAAGGTATTGATAGACGCGTTCAACAAAGGCCATGCGCCCGCACCCTACAACAAGGCCGGTTTCGGCGGTTTGCAAATCGAAGCCATTTATGTGGATGAAGCCGGTGGTGCAACCAAACAGGTACAGGAGTTGCGCAACCTGTATGAGCGCGAAAAAGTCGATGTGGTGGTCGGTTATGTCGGCTCGGGCGACTGCCTGGCAGTGGCGCCCGTAGCCGAAGAATTGAAAAAATTCCTGGTTCTTTACGATTGCGGAACACCGCGTATTTTCGAAGAGAACAATTACAAATATGTGTTTCGCACGGCCTCACATGCGGCCATGGACAACGTGTCTATGGTGCGCTATTTGAAGTCACGCAAAATCCCGGTCAGTAACTACAGCATGATCAATCAGGATTACGCCTGGGGACAGGATTCGCGCAAAGACTTCATGTTGTCCATGGCCAATTTGTACCCGGATGCCAAACCTGCGGTCGATCAATTGCCCAAATTCGGCGCGGGTCAATACGGCACGGAAATTTCCGCGCTCATGTCACAACCCGCAGACCTGATTCACTCCAGTTTGTGGGGTGGTGATTTGCAGGCATTCATTCTGCAATCCGGTCCGCGCGGCATGTTCAAAAAATCGCAAGTGGTGCTGACTGCTGCCGACCATGTGCTGCCCGGCCTGGGCAACAAAGTGCCTGACGGCACCATCATCGGTGCCCGTGGCGCCTATGGCTTGATGGCCCCGCCCTCGCCTTTGAACACTTGGTGGTGGGAGCTCTATAGCAAGGCCAACAATGTGTACCCGGTGCAAGCGCCTTACCGCATGGCCCAGTCACTCATGGGTTTGAAACTCGCTGTTGAAAAAGCCATGCAAGCCAACAAAGGACAAAAGCCATCCATGGAGCAAATGATGACAGCCTTGCGTGGCAGCGAATGGATGTCACCTGCAGGCAAGATCCGCATGGCCTTGGGCAATGGTCAACAAGCCATCCAAGACACGGCTATCGGACGCACCAAATGGAGCGAAGACAAGAAAATGGTGTTGATAGAAGACATACAGCACTTTGATGCCGATTGCGTGAACCCGCCGCCGAATGTGAAATCGGAAGACTGGCTCAAATCCGGGTTTGCTGGCGCCAAGTGCAAATAAGGTCTGAGTGCCAAGCAGAGAAAACACGCATAAACGTACCGGTAACTGATCTATGCAACTTGCTTTGACCATTCTGGTCGACGGCTTGAGCTATGCCTCTTGGCTGTTCATCGTCGCGCTGGGCCTGACACTGGTGTTCGGCGTGCTCAAAATCCTGAACATCGCACATGGCAGTTTTTATGCCCTGGGTGCTTATGCCGCAGCCACGGTCGTGGCCTGGTTCAGCGGCAGCGGAGCGGCGCCTTCTTTATCGCTGTTGGCCATGCTGTTGGCGGCGATTGCTGTGGCCATGTTGACCGCACCGTTGACAGAACGCGGCTTGCTGCGCTTTTACTACGGTCGCGACGAAGTGCTGCTGGTGCTGGTGACCTATGCCATGTTTTTGATGATGGAAGACATCACCAAATTGATTTGGGGTGCCAATCCCTATTACGTCTCAGAACCGTATGCTTTGTTCGGCAATATCGACATAGGACGGCAAAGCTATGTCGGCTATGACTTGTTTCTGGTTGTGCTGGCCGTGGTGGTGGGATTGGCTGTCTGGTGGGGGTTGAACCGCACGCGTGCGGGCAAAATCGTCACTGCCGTCATTCACAGCCCGGAAATAGCTTCGAGCATGGGCATCAAAGTGTCACGTGTGTACATGGTGTCTTTTGCAGCGGGCATTTTTCTGGCCGCCCTGGGCGGCGCTTTCACCGCCCCGATGATTTCTGTGCAGCCGGGAGTCTCGGTCGGGGTCATTATTATTTCGTTTGCGGTTGTCATCATTGGCGGCTTGGGCAGTATCGAAGGCGCCGCCATCGGTGCCATCATTGTGGGATTGGCGCGCGCCTTGGCAGTGCACACCATGCCTGTGGCGGAATTGTTTTCTGTCTATTTGGTGATGGCGCTGGTGCTGGTGTTCAGACCCGAGGGTTTGTTTCAACGCATTCAGGCCCGGAAAATTTAAACCATGTCCAAATTGTTAATCACTGCCTTGCTGGTGTTTGTCGCTGCATTGGGTGCGGGTGCGTTTGTGCCTCGCTGGTTGCAGTTCATGCTGACCATGGCGCTGGCCAATGGCCTGGTTTCATTGGGTATTGTTTTTCTGATGCGCGGCGGTGTGGTGGCTTTCGGACAAGGTCTGATGTCAGCCATTGGCGGATACACGGCGGCGCTGGTCTTCAATATGCTGGGCTGGCAGGATGCCATTGTTTTGCCTTTGCTTGGCGGTCTCATGGCGTGTCTGATCACCGCGCCTTTTGCCCCCTTGCTGGCCGGTTACCGTGGCATCTTTTTCTCTATGTTGACCTTGGCCATGTCCATGGTCGGTTACGGCATCTTGGTCAAAACCGACAGCCTGGGCGGGTCTGACGGATTCAATATGGGCCGCGTCACCTTGTTCGGACAAACACTGGCAGACCATCAGGTCAGCTTCACGGTCTATGCCGTCACTTTGTTTTTTGCGGTGGCCAGCGCTTTGTTTGCACGCATTTATTTCTCATCCACCCGTGGCCTGGTCACACAAGCCATCAAGGACAACGAGTTGCGCGTCGAATACATGGGCGGTTCAGTCAGCCGCAGTATGGCCATCAATTTCTGGCTGGCCTCTTTCTTGGGCGGCCTAGGCGGCGCACTGGCGGTGGTGGCTTTGGGTCACATTGAACCGAACTTTAGCTATTGGACGGCTTCCGGTGAATTTGTGTTTGTCGCCATTCTGGCCGGTACGCAAAGCGTGGTGGCCATCATGTTGTCGTCGGTGGTGCTCGAGGTTGTGCGGTCTTTTTCCAGCTCCTATTTCCCCAACACCTGGCAGTTGGCTTTGGGCTTGTTCTTGTTGCTGGTCATCCGCTTTCTGCCCCAGGGCTTGGGTTCGCTGCGCCCGGGCAAAAAGGACGCACCATGAGTTCAGAATATTTATTGCAAGCCCGGGGCTTGAACAAAACCTTTGGCGCGGTGGTGGCCGCCCAAGACATCCATATCAGCATTCGACCTGGTGAACGCGTCAGCTTGATTGGCAGCAACGGCGCGGGCAAAACCACGTTTGTCAACATGATCACCGGCTACATCAAGCCTGACAGCGGAGAGATTCAGCTGGCCGGTGTGCGAACCAATGAGATGTCGCCCAGACAAATCACCCGGCTTGGCGTGGCGCGGTCTTTTCAAATACCGCAGATTTACCCCAGCCTCAGCGTGATGGAAAACATGCTGGTGGCACAAGCCTGTCACGAAGACCGTTTGTCATTGTGGCGGCCGGCCCGCACCCCTGCTTCGCAGGAGCGCGCCGAGGAAGTGCTCAAGCGTTTTCGTTTACAGGATCAGCGCCAACGTCTGGTCGCCGAGTTGCCAGGTGGCATGCGCAAGTTGTTGGACATCGCCTTGGCCTTGATCGGGCAACCGCGCTTGCTGTTGCTGGATGAACCTACCAGCGGTGTGGCCGCAGAAGAAAAATTTCCCATGATGGACACGGTGATGCAAGCGCTCAGCGGTCAACCTTTGACAACCTTGTTTGTCGAGCACGACATGGACATTGTGAGCCGCTATTGCGACCGGGTGATTGCTTTTTACAGTGGCCGCATCATTGCCGACGATGTGCCGTCGGTGGCGTTGGCCAATGCCGACGTGCGCCGCTACGTCACCGGTGAAACAGGGGCCGCTCATGCTTGAATTGAAAAACATGCACGTGCATATTGCGTCGGCGCAAGTCTTGCGCGGCTTCAGCCTGACGGTACAACAAGGCCAAATGGCCGGACTGGTCGGACGCAATGGCGCGGGCAAGACCAGCACCATGCGCAGCATCATGGGGCATTTGCCTTTGCGTCAAGGCAGCATGCATTTTGACGGCCAGGACTTGTGTGCCTTGCCGCCGGAAGCGCGCGCCGCATTAGGCATTGGTTACATGCCCGAAGACCGGGGCTTGGTACCTGAACTCACGGTTGAAGAAAACATGCTGATTCCCTTGTGGGTCAGCAAAACGCTCAAGGTCGATGACCGCCTGGGCTTTGTGTACCAGGTCTTGCCCGAACTCAAAGACATGGCACAGCGCCGGGCCTTGTTGCTCTCAGGTGGTCAGCAAAAACTCGTGGCTTTGGGGCGCGCTTTGGCCGTGGGCACCCGTTTGTTGTTGCTGGACGAGCCTTTTGAAGGCGTGGCGCCAGCCTTGTCTATGCGATTGTCTGAAGTGATTTCCCGCTTAAAAGGCAGCGAGTTGTCGGTGTTGATTTCTCAATCCGACCTGAACCATTCCAGCGGACTGCTGGACACGACCGTGGTGATTGAACGCGGTGCGAATGCGGAGACCGCCGCTGCATGAACCGCGCGTAAAAGCCGCTTGCTTAACGGCCTTTAAAGTAAATAACTGCGGTTTCAGTCCAGAAAAATCTTGCCCGGGTTCATGATGTTTTTCGGGTCCAGTGCTTTTTTGATGGTGCGCATCATGGACACGGCGCCAGCGCCTGTCTCATTCAGTAAAAACTCCATTTTGTGCAAGCCTATGCCGTGCTCACCGGTGCAAGTGCCGTCCATAGACAAAGCCCGTGCCACCAACTGGTTGTTCAAGGTTTCGGCGGTGGCG
The DNA here is from genome assembly GCA_947452325.1 of Comamonadaceae bacterium. GTDB lineage: Bacteria > Pseudomonadota > Gammaproteobacteria > Burkholderiales > Burkholderiaceae_C > Limnohabitans. The sequence continues at coordinate 29,191 of CANGCZ010000003.1, forward strand.
CGTTCCTGGGCGTTGTCCGGATCGATCAAATAGCCGAAGTGAAAATTGCCGTCGCCCACATGGCCGACCAGAAAATACGGAATGCCCGAGGCTTCCACTTCGGCCATGGAATCCAGCAGGCAATCGGCCAAGCGTGAGATAGGCACACAGGTGTCGGTGCTGATGACGCGGCAACCCGGACGGCTGTTCAAACCGGCGAAGTACGTGTTGTGTCTGGCCGTCCATAAACGTGTACGGTCTTCCGGTGTGGTGGCCCACTCGAAGGCCTGGCCGCCAAACTCCGAAGAGATGTCCTGTACGGTTTCAGCCTGTTCCTTGACGCTGGCAGGTGAACCGTGGAATTCCATGAGCAACATGGGTTGTACCGGCAGACTGACCTTGGAATAGGCGTTGACCATGCGCACCGCGTTCTGGTCTATCAGTTCGACACGTGCAATAGGAATGCCCATTTGAATGATTTGTATGGTCGTGTGCACCGCCGCTTCGATGGACGGAAAAGAACAAGTGGCGGCAGACACGGCCTCGGGCAAGGGAAACAGCTTCAAGGTGACTTCGGTGATGACGCCCAAAGTGCCTTCGCTGCCCACCATCAAACGCGTCAGGTCGTACCCGGCGGAGGATTTGCGCGCGCGCGTACCTGTGCGAATCACTTCGCCGCTGGCCGTCACAACTTCAAGGCCGAGCACGTTTTCGCGCATGGTGCCGTAACGGACCGCGTTGGTGCCGCTGGCGCGGGTGGCGCTCATGCCACCTATGCTGGCGTCAGCGCCCGGGTCGATAGGAAAGAACAACCCCGTGCTTTTGATTTCTTCGTTCAATTGTTTGCGGGTCACGCCGGGTTGCACAGTGACAGTCAAATCTTCGGGGTTGATGCTCAGCACCTTTTTCATGCGCGACACATCAATGCTGATGCCGCCTTGCACCGCCAGCAAATGGCCTTCCAGTGAAGAGCCTATGCCAAACGGTATGACTGGAACTGAGTATTGCGCTGCTTGAGTGACGGCAAACGCCACATCGGCGGTGCTTTCGGCAAACACCACCGCCGCCGGTGGCGGCACGGTGGTGTAAGCGGATTCGTCGCGCCCGTGGTGTTCACGCACGGCCATGGCGGTGGAGCAGCGGTCGCCGAAATGCGCCTTGAGGGTATCGATCAAGGCGGCTGGCACATCGCGCAAGGCAATGGCGGGCATCAGGTGTTGGGCGGTGGTCGGTGCATTCATATCGGCGTACTCCTGTGGTCTTGCATTCTAAGCAGAGCCCTGCCCGCTGACCCAGCGTGAAAACCCCGCTGTGGACAGGCAGCGAGGAAGAAGCCCAAGTTCGTTGCCTGTAGACAGCCGTGTGCGATCAGGGTTTGGCGGGCAGCGTGATGCCGGGAAAGATTTTGATCACGGCGCTGTCGTCTTCCTTGGCAAAACCGGCGGTACTGGCTTGCATGAACATCTGGTGCGCGGTGCTGGAAAGTGGCAGCGGGAACTTGCTGGCGCGCGCCATGTCCAATACCAACCCCAAGTCTTTGACAAATATGTCCACCGCCGAGAGCGGCGTGTAATCCGCAGCCAACACGTGCGCCATGCGGTTTTCAAACATCCAGCTGTTGCCCGCGCTGTGTGTGATGACTTCATACAAAGCGCCAGGGTCTACCCCTTCGCGCAAACCCAGCGCCATGGCCTCGGCGGCGGCGGCGATATGCACACCGGCCAACAACTGGTTGATGATCTTCACTTTGCTGCCCGCACCCGCTTCATCGCCTAATTTGTAAACAGACGCGGCCATGGCGTTCAGCATGGGCTCGCACAGCGTGTAGGCCGCCGGGGCGCCAGAGGTCATCATGGTCATCTGGCCGCTGGCGGCTTTGGCCGCACCGCCGGAGATGGGCGCATCCAGGTACAGCAAGCCCATGGCGTTCAATCGCGCGCCTATGGCAATCGACCAGTTAGGGTCGACCGTAGAGCACATGATGAACACATTGCCAGGCGCCATCGCGGCGGCTGCGCCATGCTCGCCAAACAGCACTGATTCGGTTTGGGCGGCATTCACCACCACGCTGATCACCACCGGACAGGCCGCAGCCACTTCGGCGGGGTTGGCACAGGCAACGCCGCCGTCCGCCGCAAACTCGTCGGCAGCACCCGGGCGCGCATCGCACACATGCACCGTGTAACCGGCGCGGCGCAAGCTGCCCGCCATGCCGCGCCCCATGGCACCTAAACCGATCAATCCGACATGCTTAGCGGCACCCATGGCAATCTCCTGAAAAAGCGGCTAGCGTAGCTCAATTGGCGTGGTGCTGAGACAATGTCAAAAATAATCTGGATCAAACATATGGCCAATCGACTTTCACAAATAGCCACGCGCACAGGCGACGACGGCACCACCGGTTTGGGTGACAACCGCCGCGTCAGCAAAAACAGTTTGCGGGTGCACGCCATGGGTGAGGTGGACGAACTTAACTCGCACATCGGCGTCTTGCTGTGCGAAGACATGCCTGCAGGCGTGCGCGAGCTGCTGGTCGAAGTTCAACACCAGTTGTTCAACCTGGGCGGCGAGCTCAGCATTCCCGGTTTTGAATTGTTGAAAAACGAAGCTTTGCTGCTGTTGGACAACGCCTTGGCAGAGCACAACGCGGTTTTGCCTAAGTTGCAGGAATTCATTCTCCCGGCCGGCAGCCGTGCGGCGGCGCTGGCGCATATTTGCCGCACGGTGGCGCGCCGGGCCGAGCGCGCCGTGGTGGCCTTGGGCGCAGAAGAGGCATTGAACCCGACGCCGCGTCAATACCTCAACCGCTTAAGCGATTTAATGTTTGTGCTGGCGCGTGTGCTCAACCGCATGCACGGCGGCGACGATGTGTATTGGAAGAGCGAGCGCATGAAAGCGGCTGACGCATGAAGGTTGACACCTTGTCGCGTATAGCGTGCGTTGCAGTGACAAGCATGTACTTGAAGCCGCGTAGCGTGTGTTTGTCAATGGCGTTTGTGTTGGCTTTGTGTGGCGTGTCCCTCCATGCGTTTGCAGGGGAGCGTTGGCTGATCGCTATGGCGA
>CANGCZ010000004.1 GCA_947452325.1 Comamonadaceae bacterium
AGTCAGCTGGATCAAGCTGGGTAGTGCAACCAGTGATGAAATTAAAAATGCAGTGAATACAAACAACATCTCGCCAGACCAAATCATTGACGTGAAATTTACAGATCCATCTGATAACGCCTATACCAAATTGACTTTGGACGGTTTGGGTACGCAATGGGTGAAAGTAATGGCTGGTAAGGAAAAAGAAGCGGCTTTTCTGGAAACACACCGCTATGCCGCCATCAAAGGTGCCACCATGGAGTTGACCAAACTTGAAGGCGTGACGCTCAATAAGGCTGACAAATTGGCTTACTTCGCCATTTCCAGAATTGACGCTCCCATGGGGGATAGCAGTGGTTCTGTGAAGTTGACAGCCTCTAAACCAGGTGCAGTTTATGCCTCACAACTGAGCGGGTCCAAAACGGATTCCGATTCCAATGCCATCATCAGCGAATGGGTGCCTACCGATTTTTATGTGCCGGATGGCCTGTATGGTGAAGCATTGGCCTCTGCTGACAATGATGGCAACCTTGCCAACACAAACAAAATTGCGCACCCGGATAATCTGAAGTTTTCAGAAAAAATGCGTACATTGTTCATCGGTGAAGACGGATCAGGCCATTTGAACAATTACCTGTGGGCTTACAACGTCGACACCAAACTGCTCAGCAAAGTCCTGTCACTTCCGGCGGGGGCTGAGAGTGTTGGCTTGCAGGCCGTCGATAACATGAACGGTTTCTCCTATGTCATGACCGGTTTCCAGCATGCAGGGGATTTGTCTTACAACTCGTCCACGGGTACGCTCAATGGAAAAACCGTTCCTGCTGATTTGATGAGCACCATCATCAGTAACTGGGGTGGCATCAATGCAAAGTCGGCGGTGGGTTATGTCAGTGGGTTACCCTTGATTCCCTGAAGCACAGCTAAGTTTGAAAAATACCCCGGATGACGGGGTATTCTTTTTGTGTGGTGTGCCCGCACAAAAAAAACGACCCTTGTGGGGTCGTGTTTTTAAAGCCATCAGCTGGTGCCGGAGGCCGGAATCGAACCGGCACGGTGTTTTGCACCGGCAGATTTTGAATCTGCTGCGTCTACCAATTTCGCCACTCCGGCAGGAGAGGGACCCGAATTATGGCACAGTGTGGGTATGAACTATCCCAGCATCGAAGCCGCGATTGGCAACACGCCCATCGCGAGACTGCAACGCATAGGTGTTGCTGACAATGAAAAACTTGGCAATGTCATTTTGGGCAAGCTAGAAGGCAACAATCCGGCGGGCTCTGTCAAAGACAGGCCTGCGCTGTCCATGATTCAACGCGCCGAAGAACGCGGAGACATAAAGCCCGGTGACACCTTGATAGAGGCCACCTCCGGCAACACCGGTATTGCGCTGGCCATGGCGGCGGCCATCAAAGGCTATCGCATGGTGTTGATCATGCCCGAGGACTTGTCGATAGAGCGTGCGCAAACCATGAAAGCCTTTGGTGCAGAACTCATACTGACCTCTAAAACCACAGGTATGGAAGGCGCGCGCGATCTGGCTGACCGCATGCAGGCCGAGGGCAAGGGTCGCGTGTTGGACCAGTTTGCCAACGCAGACAACCCGCGCATTCACTATGAAACCACCGGCCCGGAAATCTGGCAGCAAACGCAAGGGCGCATCACGCATTTCGTCAGCGCCATGGGTACGACCGGCACCATCACCGGCGTATCGCGCTATTTGAAAGAACAAAACCCGAAGGTGAAAATCATTGGCGCACAACCCAGCGAAGGCTCGCGCATTCCCGGTATTCGCAAATGGTCGCCCGAGTATTTGCCGAAAATTTACGATGCCACACACGTTGACGAACTGGTGTATGTGAGCCAAACCGACGCCGAAGACATGTGCAGACGCATGGCGCGCGAAGAGGGCATATTTGCGGGCATATCGGCAGCGGGTGCATGCTGGGTGGCTTTGCAAATCGCGCAGCAGGTGCGCGACGCGATTATTGTGTTCATCGTGTGTGACCGCGGTGACCGTTACTTATCCACTGGAGTGTTTCCCGCATGAGCGCTTTTCAATACTGTCCTATGTGTGCCACTGAACTGCAACTCATCAGCATGGAAGAAGACGGTGGTGCCAAAGAACGCATGCGCTGCGTGGTCTGCCAATGGACGCATTGGAACAACCCGACGCCGGTGCTCGCCGGTATCGTGCAGTACCGCGACCAAATATTGCTGGCGCGCAATGCCGCCTGGCCGGGCAGACGATTTGCACTGATCACCGGTTTCATGGAAGCAGGCGAAACGCCTGAAGAAGGCATCACGCGTGAAATTGCTGAAGAAACCAACTTGCAAGTCTCGGCGTTGAAGTTGATTGGCGTGTATGACTTTCAGCGCATGAACCAGGTCATCATTGCCTACCATGCCGTGGCAGATGGCGAGGTGCGTTTATCCCCTGAATTGGCTGAGTACAAGTTGTACAACTACCCAGACATCATTTGCTGGCCTGCGGGAACCGGCTACGCCATGGGCGATTGGTTGCGTACCCAAGGCATAGAGCCGCGTTTCATGAGCTGGGAAGAGCGCGCTGCACAAAGCCTGGAATAAAACATTGTTTATTTTTTTGAATTCATTACCGTATGCATATTGATCTCGAACTCGACACCCGTGGCTTGAACTGCCCCTTGCCTATATTGAAGGCCAAGAAAGCATTGACGCCCATGCAATCCGGGCAATTGCTCAAAGTGGTTTCCACCGACAAAGGCTCGTTGCGCGACTTTGCAGCTTTTGCAAAACAAACCGGCAATGAACTGGTGTCACAAGAAACCCAGGGCGAAGAATTTGTGCATGTGCTCAAGCGGCGCTGAATTTTCATCAAAAACGCAACAATTTTTTGCCCTGCATCCTAGGGTTATCCCTTGAGGTGCGATGAGGTGCCGCTTGCAAACCTAGCAACGGTGTTGTGCACCGAGATGAGGTGGAAAAAAAATGCGCTGACTCGGAAAACCATCATTGACTTTAAATAAAACCCAAATAGTATTGCCGGGTTAGTTTTCAACTTTCACTGCTCTCAAAACTTGTATAGGACCCAAACATGAAAAAAATCGCTCTCGTTGCCTCTTTGTTGGCTGGCCTCATGGCCGGTGTCTCGCCTGCTGCTAATGCACAAGAAGTTTATTGGACCACCAGCGGTATGTTTGGTCCTTTCAACATCCAAGGCCTGATCCCCACCTACCCCACTGCCAAGGACATCACCATCCCCGTGTCCATGTGGATCATCAAGCACCCGACCAAAGGCGTCGTCGTGTTTGACACAGGTAACAACGTGGCTGTTTCTGACGGTAAGTGCAAAGAATACTGGTCTGCCGGTAACTGCGACTTCCTCAAGCCCAGCCAAAAACGCTCTGACGTGATCGACAAGCAGTTGGAAAAAGTTGGTTTGAAAGTGGATGACGTCAAAGTTGTCGTGTCTTCACACAGCCACTTGGACCACGCCGGCAACATCGGCATGTTCCCCAAAGCAGTTCACGTGTTCCAGAAGAAAGAACTCTACCAAGGCTGGTGGCCTGAGAAGTTCCAAGGTCGTGAAACACCTGGAACATTTGTGATGGCTGACTTGATGGCAGCACGTAACTACACCTACTACGAAATCGACGGCGACTACGATTTGTTCGGCGATGGCACCGTCAAAATCATCTCTACCCCCGGACACACCATTGGTCACCAATCAATGAAAGTGAAATTGGGCTCAGGCAACACATTGATCATCACCCAAGATGCTTTGTGGATGCAGGAAAATGCAGACGGCTATGTTGCTGGTTTGAACTACAGTGTCAAAGACTGGTCAGACTCTGCCAACAAACTGAAATTCATGCGTGACCTCGAAGGCGCCAAACTCCTGTTCTCTCACGATGCAGGTCAGTTTGCTACCGGTGGTAACAAATGGCATAAATAATCAGCCTTATACTGGTTGAAGCAAAGCCCCCACTTTGTGGGGGCTTTTTTTCAGTTGCTGAAAATGTGAACGCCTTAATGCATTCACGAAATCCTTAGATGAACATGATTGAACTAGATAGAGTTTCCAAGCGCTACGGTAGCAAGACCATCATTCACGATATTTCGTTCAACGTAAAAAAAGGTGAAATTGTTGGTTTTTTAGGTCCCAATGGTGCGGGCAAAACCACCACCATGCGCATGATTTCAGGCTTTACTTCTACCACTTCAGGTACCGTCAAAGTGGCCGGGTTTGACATGGCGACCGAAAACCACCTCGCCTCACAAAGATTGGGTTATTTGCCCGAGCATCCTCCGCTTTATGACGTACTGGATGTCAGATCCTATCTGCGCTTTGTGGCGACTGCCAAAGGCATCAGCAAAACACAATTTCCATCCCATCTTGAAAAGGTAGTGGATGCATGTAAGTTGGCATCCGTGGTGGACAAAGAGATTTACAAACTATCCAAAGGCTACCGCCAGCGAGTCGGTTTGGCCCAGGCTCTGCTGGGCGATCCCGATGTGCTGTTGCTGGACGAACCGACGGCCAGCCTGGATCCCGGTCAGATACATGAGACACGCGAAGTCATCCGATTGTTCGGCAGTCAACGCGCTGTGCTGCTGTCCACCCATATATTGTCAGAAGTGACATTGCTTTGCAGTCGTGTCGCCATCATTAACCAGGGGCGCATGCTGGCTGTGGACACACCCGACAGGTTGCAACAGGCTGCCGAAGAAAGCAACGTGGTTTGGGTTGAAGCCGCCGGTGATGAAGCGGCGATAAAGCAGGCTTTGCAAGCCGTAGACGGTGTCGTCAGTGTGAGTTCTTCAACCGTACCGAACGCCAAATTACTGAGCTTTGATTGCATGGTTTCAGAAGATGAAGGCATACAGCAACGTATTGCACGCGCAGTGACTTCCGCAGGTGAATTGCAAAGGCTTGAGCGTCGCAAACCCACGCTTGAAAACGTCTTTCTGCGCTACGTGGCTCAGTCATCCAAAAATTCGGAGCAAGCAAAATGAGAGCATTGAACGGCCTCAAGGCTGTCTATCAAAAAGAAATGCTGGCGTACTTTTATTCGCCGATTGCCTATTTTGTCATTGCAGTTTTTCTGCTGGGAACAGGTTACTTTTTCACGTACAACATTTTTTTGACAGGTATCGGGACCATGGACCAAACCCTGCAAAACATGGGTATTTTGTTGCTGACCCTGATTCCGGTGTTAACCATGCGTTTGTTTTCTGCCGAATACAGCGGACGCACGATTGAATTGTTGATGACACTGCCACTGGCCAAGTGGCAGGTGGTGTTGGGTAAGTATTTTGGCGCTGTCACGATTTTTTTACTGATGACATTGGCTAGTTGTATTAACTTGATTCCTTTGTACATCTACGGTAATCCGCAAACTTTGAATATTTTTTCAGGCTACCTGGGCTTTGTGTTGCTTGGCATGTCTTGCATCGCTATTGGTCAGTTCTTTTCTTCGCTGACGGAAAATCAAATCGTTGCTGCACTCATCACCATTCCTGTGTTGCTGGCTTTCTGGTTTGTCGGTCATTTGAAGGGTTTGCAGGCCACAGCTGTGATGCGTGAGTTATTTATCAACTTGTCATTTGCCTTGCATTTCGGCGACTTCATCAGCGGCCTGTTTCGCAGCGAAGCGCTGGCGTTTTTCTTGGCCGTGATTGCGACTGCTCTGACTTTGAATATCAGTTTTCTGAAGATGCGTAGATAACCATGAATAAATCATTTCAAGCAGGATTGCTGTTTATCATTGGCTTAGCCGCTATTGTTTTTTCTTTGATCGCCGACTCATTGCTGGTGGATGCAGGTTGGGTGAGCACTGGATTGCTCGCAACGGGCTTGTTGATCAGCGGCTACGCTGTTTTCAATTTGCGCTCGGAAATCAGCGAGTATTTTCGCCATGACCGTGGCGAACTGGTGCTTTCAACCGCAGGCCTGATTGGTATTTTTGTGGCGCTTGCTTGGTTGGCCGCCTTATACCCGGTGCGTTTTGATTTGACCAAAAACCGCGAACATTCACTTGCGCCGCAAACCATCAAACTGATTCGTGCCATTGACAAACCAGTACATATCGTTTTTTTCCATGACCGGGGCATGCGCGATACGGTGGAGTTGTACGCGCAGATGGCTGATTTGAATAAAAAAATCACCATTGAGTTCTTTGACCCCGTGCTCAATCCTTCGCAGGCGCGTTTGCGCGGCGTGGAATATGCAGGTACGGCGTTGATTGAAAGTGAAGAACGAAAAGTCACTGTCAACAGCCCGAGTGAAACCGATATTGCCAACGGCATATTGCGCGTCACTCAAGGCAAGCAGCAAACAGCGTGTTTTCTGGATGGTCATGGTGAGCCTGACCCGTTCAGCTTAGAGTCGCACGACCACATGGAAGGCAGTGCAGGTCATTCACACGGCGTTGAAACCAAAATTGTCAACCACGAGCGCCATGGCATGGCCAAGGCGCGCAATGGACTGGAGACCTTGAATTACAAAGTCGAAAAAATCAATGCTGCCGGTAACCAGATTGACTTTGACAAATGTTCATTGCTGGTCGTTGCCGGTCCGCAATTGCCTTTGATGTCTTTTGAAATCAAAAAATTAGAAACTTATTTGCACAACGGTGGCAATGCATTGTTCATGCTGGACCCGTTTGTTGAAACAGGTCTGGATGCTTTGATAGCCCAATACGGCGTGGTGCTTGGCAAAGGCCTGGCTATCGATCCTTCCTCCCATTTTTGGGCCGATGTGTCTGCGCCTGCGGTCACCAACTACAACCCACATGAAGTCAGCTTGAAACTGCCCCTGACTTTTTTCCCTGGTGCCCGGCCCTTGTTGCCGACCGCAGAGCCGCTGGCTGGCGTTTCTGTCAGACCGGTGATCAATACCTCACAAAAAAGTTATACCTCTTTGGTCAAGACCAGCACCGACTATGTTGAAGGCAGCAGTGTCAATGGTCCTTTGACATTGATGGTCTCTTCCATTTTCACGGCAGCTGTTGAAAATTCAGCTGCTGACATCATGAGGCAACTGAGATCGAATGAGCCAGAAAAATCCGCACCTGCCCCTGCCATCAAATCTGACCGCAAGCCTTCAAAAATCATTGTGATCGGAGATTCAGACTTCGCCACCAATTCATTTTTCCACGTGATGGGCAATGGTCAGCTTTTTCTTAACTCGGTCAATTTTTTATCTGCCAGCGACAACCTGATCGGTTTAGAGCCTAGGACCTTTGACATACCTAGGGTAGAAATGACCAATATTCAGATGAAATTCACTTTCATACTTTCACTGATTGCCATTCCATTGCTGATGGCAGGACTTGGCATGGTTGTCTGGTGGAAACAGCGGTGAAAGTCGGTTCTTTGAAATTGGTATTAATCTGGGTGGTACTCGGTTCATTTGCGGCGTTTATTTTTCTCACCAAAAAAAATGCACCACCTCCCCAGGCTGTTGTGGAAGCACGTGACAGCCGGTGGCTGGTACCCGTAGCTGTAGAAGATATAGGGGTGATTGAAATACTTGTCGAAGGAAAATCTTATCGATTCGAACGTGACAAGCAAGGTGCCTGGTTTTTCCACCAGCAGCATGCTGACAATCCGCAATTGAATGTGCACAACGCAGATGCCAAGCAAGTTGAGACCATCACAATGTCTTTCAATATGCTCACGCGTGCTCAGCGCGAACAAAAAATACCTTATGAAGACAAATGCAATTCATTAGGGGGTAACTCGGCTCACCCCAGGCATAACGGGCCAGAGGCTGCAAAACCTGTCTGTATCAATCCATCGGCAGATGAGTACGGCGTGGGTATGCCCGGTGTGCTTGTGATTGGCTACAAACTCAATGAGTTACAGCCTGCCTTCAATCTCGCTTTTGGCAAAGCCACGCCAGACAGTTACAGCCGCTATGTGTTGCCGTTCGGATCAAACATTATCTATACCGTGCCTAATTTTCAATACACGAACTTGACTGATTTGATAGCCGCAGTGAACAAGAAAAAATAATTCAAGCCCACACTTGCTTATGGAAGCCATGCGTATTCTCAAGCTACTTTCCTTTTTTTCTGCTCAGCTTGGCGTGTTTGTATTGGGTTTATCGGGCTTGTTGACGCCGGTACATGCCCACCAAACGGGTAACAGCTATTTGTCTGTCAGCGAATCCGCTGACCAATTGCAAGTTGAATTCGATTTCATTGCGCGTGATTTAGACAACTTATTGCCTGCCGATTGCAAGCCAGCGGAACTATCTTTGCTGCCTGACAAACTGCAAGCCATGCAAGCCTGTATCACCCAAGCGTTACAGCAGTCTTTGCACCTGGAAATAGACGAAGAAGCCGTGGCTCTGGATTTTGTCAATCAGTCTGTGGTGATGCACAACGATGGTTTGTATGTGCGTCAGCAATTCACGGCTCCTGCTATCAGCAAGGACGCCAAATTTTTCGTCATCAAGTACGAATTCTTTACACAAAAAGAACAATCAGGCCGTGCGTTTTTGAAAATTCAATTGCGTGAAGATGAAATTTCATCCGTGATTGATGAACAGCATCCTGTGCAACGATTTGCGCTGGGCGACGCCAAGCGTTGGTCTACCATCGGTTTATTCACCCAAGAGGGTGCATGGCATATTTGGAGCGGTACAGACCATTTGTTGTTTCTGCTGAGCTTGTTACTGCCTGCCCTCATGTTGACGGTTCAGACGACGGCGTCTGTTTCCAGTGAAACCAAATTCACAGACTCTAAAGCGCTGCGTTATGCATTGAAGGTGATCACTGCATTCACGGTTGCCCATTCCATTACCTTGGCATGTTCTGTCTTCGGTTGGGTCAGCCTGCCGGAAAAATTGATCGAATCCATGATTGCCTTTTCCATCATGGTGTCTGCTGTATTGAATTTACAGGATCGTTTGCGCATCAGCCATTGGAAGATTGCTTTTCTGTTCGGTTTGATTCATGGCATGGGCTTTGCAAACGGTTTGAGGGATTTGGGCTTGTCGTCCTTTTATTTCTTAGAGACGCTGTTTGCTTTCAACTTGGGCGTAGAGCTGGGACAGTTGTCTGCGGTCATGGTTGTCGCTGTGCCTGTGCTGCTGTTGGTCAAACAAGCAGACGCCAAGAAAAAATTAATGAAATACGGGTCTGTTGCCACTTTTGTCTTGGCCACGTTCTGGCTGGTAGAGCGATTGATGGCTTGATCAGCGTATTCTTGCAAAATCATTTTTCATGTGTTGCAAGTCTAAGACTTGCATATTTCTTGAACAAACAGCAAAAGGCGACCCGTGGATAAACAAAAATCAAACGCATTCATGTTGAAACTTGTCGGCGATGTCAGCACCGCTTTGGCCGGTGCATTGCTGGTGGTGGGCGACCGTGCCGGTTTATTCAAAGCCATGGCGAATGCCGGTGCGTTGACACCCGCGGCTTTGGCTGCGAAATCAGGTGTGGGTGAACGCTATGTGCAGGAATGGCTGGCTGTCATGGCTGGCGCAGGTTATGTGGAATACGACGCCGACACGCACAGTTTCACGCTGCCGGATGAACACGCATTGTTTCTGGCTGACAGCGAGTCCGAATACTTCCTCGCCAGTTTGTTTCAAAGTCTGCCGACCATGGCAGGTGCTATCCCGCAACTGGTGGATGCTTTCAAGCACGGTGGCGGTGTCAGTTTCAAAGATTACGGTACCGAGTTGCCGCGCACCTTGTCTGACATGAACCGCACGGTATACGAGTCCCGACTGGTGAAAACCTGGTTGCCTTTCATGCCCGAGGTCGTGCAACGCCTTCAAGCCGGCGGCACAGCCTTGGACATCGGTTGCGGTATGGGGGTAGTGGCTTTGGCTTTGGCGCGTGGTTTCCCTCAAGCAAAAATCACTGGCATTGACCTGGATGCACACTCAATAGCATTGGCCAAAGCACGCTCAGCTGAGATCACAGACCCTGAACGTTTGCAATTTAAACAACTCAGTGTTGAAGCATTGCCTGTCGATTCAGGTTGGGACTTCATCAGCACTTTTGATGTGATTCATGACTTGCCTGACCCTGTTTCGGCGCTAGGTCATGTGCGTCTGGCTTTGAATCAGGGCGGTACCTATTTGATGGTCGAACCCAAGGTCGCTGACGATTTGAAAGACAACCTCGCCAATCCTTTTGCCCGGATGTTGTATGGCATCAGTTGTTTGCATTGCGTGCCCCAGTCACTGGCTTCAGGCGGCTTGGGTTTGGGCGCATGTTGGGGTGAAAAGCGCGCGCGAGCGCTGGCCTCACAGGCTGGTTTCCAGCATTTTGAACGGCTGGATATACGCAGCCCAGCGTTGGCGTTTTACGCTTTGCGTGCCTGAGTCCTGGGGTAGCCATGCACCTGCATGGCATCAGCATGCACATCCATCGGCTGTTGTGATGGCACCTGCTGGTTCAATGCAAGCGCTGTAACTGCTCTTTGACTTTGGATAACATGGCTTCAAAGTCAGCCAAGCGCTGACGCTCTTGCGTGATGACGGCCGGCGGTGCTTTGGCCACAAATGCTTCGTTGCCCAGCTTGCCATTGGCTTTAACGATTTCATTTTCTAATCGCGCCACTTCTTTGGACAAGCGTATCTTTTCTGCCGCCACATCAATTTCAATGAACAGGCACAAACGGATATTGCCGACCACCGCCACAGGTGCGGACTGGGCCTCGGCTTGCCAAACAGATTCATCTTCAAACACTTTGACTTCACTTAACTTGGCCATGGTTTTAAGTACGGCCGCATTGGCGCGGACAAAGTCAGGGTCGCCCAAAGCAAACAAAGGCATTTTGGTCGCTGGTGAAACATTCATTTCGCCGCGCAAATTCCGGCAGGCATCAACCAAGGCTTTGAGTTGATTGACGTTGGCGATGGCTTGTTCATCTACTTTGTTCAATTGAGCCAGCGGGTAGGGTGCGATGCTGATGGATTCACCGCCAATGCCTGCCACCGGTGCGACTTTTTGCCACAGTTCCTCGGTGATGAAAGGAATGATCGGGTGCGCCATGCGCAATATGGCTTCAAGCGTGCGAATCAAAGTGCGGCGGGTGGCGCGTTGTTGTGATTCGTCGCCATTTTGAATTTGCACCTTAGCGATTTCCAAATACCAGTCGCAGTACTCATTCCAGACAAATTCATAAATAGAAGTGGCGACGTTATCGAGCCGGTAATCCGCAAATCCTTTGGCGACTTGGTCTTCGGTTTGTTGCAGCAAGGAACTGATCCAGCGGTCCGCTTGACTGAAATGCATGTACCCGTGGGCTTTGCCGCCGGGCTGGCAATCGGCCTTGGTGTGGTCCATCAAACCACAATCCCGGCCTTCACAATTCATCAGCACAAAACGCGTGGCATTCCATAACTTGTTGCAGAAATTGCGGTAGCCCTCGCAACGCTTACTATCAAAATTGATGCTTCTGCCCAATGAAGCCAGCGCAGCAAAAGTGAAGCGCAGTGCATCTGCGCCGTAGGCAGGTATGCCTTCAGGGAATTCTTTTTCAGTGTTCTTTCGCACTTGCGGCGCAGTCTCGGGTTTGCGCAGACCTTGGCTGCGTTTGTCCAGCAAAGGGGCTAGCGCAATGCCGTCAATCAAATCCACCGGGTCCAGCACATTGCCCTCAGACTTGCTCATTTTTTTGCCTTGAGCATCGCGCACCAAGCCGTGTATGTACACATGTTTGAAGGGTACGCGACCGGTGAAGTGCGTGGTCATCATGATCATGCGTGCGACCCAGAAAAAGATGATGTCGTAGCCGGTGACGAGTACGCTGCTTGGTAAATACAGATCACGGTCCCTCAACGAGGTACCAGCGGTGGGTGCGATGGACTTGGCTGCAGCGACTTCGGGCGCGAAGCGGACGGGAGCCAAGCCGAGTCCGTCGCGACCGCTTGTATCAGTGCTGTCACCCAAGGTGCTGAATGGAACGAGCGCAGATGAATACCAAGTGTCGAGCACGTCTTCGTCGCGACGTAGCGTTTTACCGGGCGCCTGGGCTTGTGCCTCGGCTTCATTGCGCGCCACATACACCTTGCCGTCTTCGTCATACCAAGCCGGAATCTGATGTCCCCACCAGAGTTGGCGTGAAATACACCAGTCGGTGATGTTGTTCATCCATTGGTTGTAGGTGTTGATCCAGTTCTCAGGCACAAACTTGACTTCGCCTGAGTGCACCGCATCAATGGCTTTTTGCGCAATGCTTTTGCCGGTCGGGTCCTTGTCACTGACTTTGTTCATGGCAACAAACCACTGGTCGGTCAACATGGGCTCGACGATTTGGCCGGTGCGCGCGCAACGCGGCACCATGAGTTTGTGTTTCTTGATCTCGACCAGCAAACCCAATGCATCCAGGTCAGCGACAATGATTTTGCGCGCTTCAAAGCGATCCAAGCCTTGGTATTTTTCCGGCGAGTGATCATTCACCGTCACATCCAGATTCAATATGCCAATCATGGGCAGGTGATGGCGCTGACCCACCGCGTAATCGTTCGCGTCATGAGCGGGTGTGACCTTGACCACGCCAGTGCCAAAGGCTTTGTCTACATAGTCATCGGCAATCACGGGGACAGTGCGGTTGCACAAAGGCAATTGCACTTGCTGACCTATCAGGTGTTGGTAACGCGGGTCTTCAGGATTCACCATCACGGCCACGTCACCGAGCATGGTCTCAGGCCGGGTCGTGGCCACTACCAAACCACGCACTGTCTGGCCGTCAACCGATTGAGGGCCGTTCACAAACGGATAGCAGATATGCCAGAGATGTCCTTCTTCTTCTTCGCTTTCAACTTCCAAGTCAGACACCGCACTCATGAGCACAGGATCCCAGCTGACCAAGCGCTTGCCTCTGTAAATCAAACCTTGTTCATACAAGCGCACAAACGTGTCGGTGACCACTGGCGACAACTTGTCGTCCATGGTGAAGTACTCTCGACTCCAGTCCACGCTGTCGCCCATGCGGCGCATTTGCCGGGTGATGGTGTTGCCCGACTGCTCTTTCCATTCCCACACTTTGGCGATGAAATTTTTACGCGCCTCAGAGGGTGTTGGACCCATGTCGTGTCGGCTGATGCCTTGGCCTTGCAGTTGACGCTCGACCACGATTTGTGTGGCAATGCCTGCATGGTCAGTGCCCGGTACCCACAAAGTGTTGAAGCCACGCATGCGGTGGTAGCGCGTCAAACTGTCCATGATGGTTTGGTTGAACGCATGGCCCATGTGCAGCGTGCCGGTCACGTTAGGTGGCGGCAGTTGAATGGCAAACGACGGCTGATCCGCGACAGGCGCTCCTGTGCCGCGAAAACCTGCCACACCATAACCGCGTTTCTCCCACTCAGGGCCCCAGTGAGCCTCGATAGCAGCAGGTTCGAAAGATTTGGACAGGCTGTCTAAGCCGGGTTGTGCGCTTGGGCTGGTCATAAGAGCTTTGTAAAAACAAGCCGAAACTGAGCCGGCCTGCGCAATTCAATGGGGAATGCCCATTTTAACGGGGTGCTTTGCTTTCAATGAATGCCAGACAAAGCTGGCGAATACACAAGGCTCAGCTTTCGGCGGCTATTTGCCTTAAGGCATTGGCAAATACCTCGGCTGGCTGACCACCGGATATCAAATGCTTGTCGTTGATGATGACAGCTGGTACCGAATGAATACCGGCGCTGGTGTAGAAATGTTCTTTGGCCCGCACTTCTTCTGCATAGGTATCGGTTTGCAAAATCTCCATTGCAGATTCCACATCCATCCCTTCAGACTGAACGATTTGGAGCAGCACATCGTGTGAATCAATCACTTCGCCGCGCCCCTGGTAGGCATTGAGCAATGCTTTTTTCAATCTCCGCTGTGCATCAGCGCCGCCCGTTAACTCGGCCCAGTGCAGCAAACGATGCGCATCAAAGGTGTTGAAGATGCGACCGCGACCGACCGGATGAAAAGCAAACCCCACCTCTGCGCCGCGCGCTTTGATGTTCTGGTACATCTGAGATTGCTGCTCGGCCGTGGATCCGTATTTTTTGCCCAGATGTTCCACCAAGTCTTCGCCGCCCGGCGGCATGTTCGGGTTGAGTTCGAAAGGTTGAAAATGCAGGTCTGCGGTGATTTCGTTTTGCAACTCATCCAGCGCCTGTTCAAGCGCACCCAGTCCGACTGCGCACCACGGACAAGCCACATCAGACACAAAATCAATTTTCAAATGGGTGCTCATGCCGAATTCCTGTGTGTAAATTGTCAGCCCAAGGCAAGCGCTGTTGCCAATGCCTTGACCAGTTGTGCGTTCAGCGACTTGCCCCGGGCTGCCAGGTAAGCATCTGCACGCAACAGCGCCCATTGTGCTTTCTCTGCGTGGCAGGCGCGTCTTAGGGTTTTATCTTTGTCAATCACCTGCTCGGTCACTTGACCGCGGTGTTTGTGCACTACTTGAACCACACTCACCGGTGCCATTGAAGCCAATGATTGCAGTCTGGCAATTTCTTTTCGGGTGAGTTGGCCGAAGACCAACAACAACAAGCGTCCATGGGACCATTGCAACAAATCACTTAAGGTGCCGGCAGACGAGTCGGCGAAATGCAAGCCGGTGTTGGACACCATAAAACCAGCGTCACTCTGACAAACATCAGACATCTGATAGGTATGGGCCTCTGCCATGCGGCCGGTATTGACCAGAGCACGGGCAAACGCATGTTGTTTTGCCAGCCCTATGGTGGCGCTGCGAAATACCCGCTCCATACCCTCAGGCGCGCGCAGGTAACGTGCTGTTCGGTTGGTGACTTGGACGTTGCGTTGTGCGGCCTGCAAGCGCTCCTGGTTGTAACTGGCCAGCAAGCCGGGTGCAGCCTGACCGCGCAAGACCATAGCAAGTTTCCATGCCAGGTTGTCTGCGTCTGCTATGCCTGTGTTACCGCCACGAGCGCCAAAGGGACTCACAACTTTGGCAGTGTCACCGACAAAGAAAACACGCCCGTGGTGCAGGCGGTGAAGGCATTGTGATTTGTAAGCATACGGACCCACCCAAACGATGTCGCACTCAACGTCTGCGCCGAATTGTTTGGCCAGACGTTCGCGAACCACGTCTTCGCGGCTGACATAAGCCGGGTCTGCATCGGGTGCCATTTGGTAATCGATGCGCCAGACTTCGTCGCCCATCAGGTGCTGCCATACTGCGCGGTTGTCATTGAACGGTGCTTCAATCCATGTGTGGCGCTCAGCAGGTGGTGTGTGTTTAAAGCGCACGTCGGCGATGCACCAACGGTCGTCACCACGTTTGCTGTCCATGGTGGCACCCACCCATTCATGAAACGGCGTGTGCGAGCCGCTGGCATCGATCACATAAGTGGCTTGCAGCGAATAATGGCCTGCCGGAGTTTGCACCTGCAGTGTGGCGGCATCTTCGTTTTGAGTAAAGCCTATGACTTTGTTGCACCAACGTATGTCGATCAAAGGATTGTGTTTGTTGAGTTCAACAATCCGTTCCACCAGATACGTTTCTACATAAAACTGCTGGATATTGATGAAAGGCGGTTGGCTGCTCGCTGAAAACTGGCTGCGTTCGCGCAGATCAAATGAGAAAACTTCGTCTTCGCCTGCAAATGTGCGTCCGACTTGCCAGGCCACACCTTTGGCGGCGATACGTTCGTAAATACCCAGACGAGCAAAAATTTCTAATGACTGTTGGGTGTAGCAAATGCCGCGCGAGGATGCGCCTTTGACTCCGACCGTGTTGTCTTCATCCAGCAACACGGCATGCACGCCCAACTGCGCCAGTTTGCACGCCAGTGTCAAGCCGCTTAAGCCGGCGCCGACAATGACCACCGGGTGTTTCAAGGTCTGCCCGCTGCTGAGTTCAGCCGGTGGCACAAAAGCATATTCGGGCAGTTGGTAGTGTGGCGCAGCGCGGGATTTAGCCACGGTGTTGCTGCCGTTCACGTTTTTCTTGTGTCCACGCATCCAGTTGCGCTCGTACATCCAGACTTTCCCGCTGCATTTGTTCAGCCGGGGCGACTTGTGCACTCAGTTCCAATCGAATGCCATTGGGATCGAAAAAATAAATGCTTTTAAAAATACGGTGATCAATGACGCCCAGAACCTCAATGCCATGTGCTTGCAAGCGTGTTTTGCTGTCTTCCAGGGCTTGAATGCTTTCCACGCTGAACGCGATGTGATTAACCCAGGCAGGTGTGTTGGGGGAAGGCAGGGCGGCGGTGTCGTCACCCAAATCAAAAAAAGCGATGAACGAACCGTCTTGCAAGCGAAAAAAGAAATGCGTGTAGGGGCAGTATTCACCAGTGCTAGGCACATAATCATTTTTGATCAGGTGGTACAGCGGCAAGCCCAGAATGTCCTCGTAAAAATGCCGTGTTTCTTCTGCATCGCGTGCACGGTAGGCGTAGTGGTGCAGTTGCAAAACCTTGGCAGGCGCGGGCAGCAAACTCAAGTCAGTCATGTCAGTGTGTCCTCAGCATAGAAATCAGTTTACTGGAGGACAGGTGACAAAACAAAGCGTGGATTGGATGTCTGTCAAACCTAATCAAGCGCGTTTCATTTTTCCAAAGGTTTGAAGCATTATGAGTATCAATTGATTTATTAATTTTTCAAGTATGCAGAATACGTGTATTTTATGTTGATAGTTTGTGTCAATTCATTGGATTGAAACAAGCCATTGGACTCTGGCTGGTTTCAAGCTAACCTCGGGGGTGACTTTGGCTCTGAGTGTCAAAGCCATTTCAATCATCCAAGGAGATTTCCCATGTCAGCTCTCAAAGGCTCTAAGACGGAAGAAAACCTGAAGGCCGCTTTCGCAGGCGAGTCACAGGCCAATCGTCGTTACCTGTATTTCGCAAACAAGGCCGATATCGAAGGCCAGAACGATGTGGCAGCGCTGTTTCGTTCCACCGCAGAAGGTGAAACCGGGCATGCCCACGGCCACTTGGAGTGGTTGGAGCAATGCGGTGACCCTGCCACCGGTTTGCCTATCGGTGCCACCCGTGACAACCTGAAAGCTGCGGTTGCCGGCGAAACCCACGAGTACACCGACATGTACCCGGGCATGGCCAAAACAGCGCGCGAAGAAGGCCATGACGAAATCGCCGACTGGTTTGAAACCTTGGCCAAGGCTGAGCGTTCACACGCTAACCGTTACGCCAAGGCATTAGCCGAATTGGTCGATTGATTTGCAGCTGCATAAAGTGCAGGGCGCTGTCTTGCCAAAGGCGGCGCTTTTCACTGAATGCTATTGGACAGGGACTTTCACATGGCCCGAGAAGGCAGTCTTGAAGCGCCAACCCGTCACCCGTTGGATTGGCTGAATCCTGATTTCTACAACGAAGAAGCCTGTTTCACAGAGTTGGAACGCATCTTCGATATTTGCCACGGTTGCCGCCGCTGCGTCAGTTTGTGCGGATCGTTTCCCACTTTGTTCGATTTGGTGGACGAAAGCCCCACCATGGAACTCGACGGTGTGGATAAAAAAGATTTTTGGAAGGTGGTGGATCAGTGCTACTTGTGCGACCTGTGCTACTTGACCAAATGTCCTTATGTGCCGCCGCACGAGTGGAACCTGGATTTCCCGCACACCATGCTGCGCGCCAAGGCCATCAAATTTCAAAAAGGCGAAGTCAGCGCAGGTGAAAAATTCGTGGCCTCTACCGATATGCATGGTCAATTCGCCGGTATTCCCATCGTGGTGCAAGCAGTCAACGCGATCAACAAAACCGGTGTGGCGCGCTCAGTGATGGAATCCACTTTAGGTGTCGATAAAAATGCCTGGTTGCCTGAATTGGCCACCCGCAAATTCCGTTCTTCTGCGCCTAAGGCCAAGGCCCAAAAAATGGTCAACGGTGAGAAAACACCTGGCAAGGTCGTCATCTATGCCACTTGCTATGTGAACTACAACGAACCGGGCATTGGCATGGATTTGTTGAAAATTCTCGACCACAACGACATTCCGTATGAGCTTGTCTCCAAGGAAAAATGTTGCGGTATGCCCAAGCTGGAGTTGGGTGATTTGCAATCGGTGGACGAAAATAAAAAAATCAATATGCCGGTGCTGGCCAAGTACGCCCGCGAAGGCTATGCCATCTTGAGTGCCGTGCCGTCCTGCACCCTGATGTTCAAACAAGAATTGCCATTGATGTACCCGGATGATGCCGACACCCAAAGGGTGAAAGAACATATGTGGGATCCGTTCGAGTACCTGATGGCGCGCAAGCGTGACGGTTTGCTGAAAACCGAATTCCCTGAGAGACTGGGTAATGTGAGTTACCAGATTCCTTGCCACGGGCGGGTACAAAACATCGGCAAAAAAACCGAAGAGATGCTCAAGTTGATTCCAGACTCCACCATCAACACCGTAGAGCGCTGCTCGGGACACGCAGGTACTTACGGCGTGAAAAAAGCCACCCATGCTTACGCTATGAAGATCGGCAAACCTGTGGTGAAAGCCATGGCTACCATGAAAGACGGTAGCAAGCCTGACTACATCAGTTCAGACTGTCCTTTAGGCGGTCACCACATCGCACAGGGGTTTGAAGCCAACGGACAGGCTGTGCCTGAGTTGCAACACCCGCTGAGTTTGGTTGCCAAGGCTTATGGCTTGAAATAGTCATTGGAATCTGACCCCGATTACTCCACCTGTTTTGTTAAAAAAGAAACGCCTATGCAAATCACTGGACACATCACTGCCGACAATCTCATGTCTTTAGAGGCCTACAGCAAATTCCGCAAAACCCATAAAGCAGATGTATTGAATCACCGCAAATTGCGCACTGTGCATTTGGGTGAACACATCACTTTGCAGTTTGAAAGCGAGATGACCATCCGCTACCAAATCCAAGAGATGTTGCGCATTGAAAAAATATTTGAAGAAGATGGCATTCAGCAGGAGATAGATGCATATGCGCCTTTGGTGCCTGATGGCAGCAACTGGAAAGCCACCATGTTGATTGAGTACCCGGACATAAATGAGCGCAAACGCGAACTCGCGCGACTCATCGGCGTGGAAGATCGCATGTTTATCGAAGTCGAAGGGCATGCTCGCGTGTATGCGATTGCAGACGAAGACCTGGACCGCGAAAACGATGAAAAAACCTCTGCTGTCCATTTTGTGCGGTTCGAGTTTGATGCGCCCACCAAAGCTGCCATCATGGCCGGAGCAGCTGTTAAGCTGGGGTGCGACCACACCCACTATCCGGCGCACACGCAGATCTCGCCAGAGGCTTTGGCATCGCTGGCTGGAGATTTGAAATAATCACGAGATGCTCTTTCTCTTATCCCCCGCCAAATCCCTTGATTACGAGTCGCCTCTTCCAGCGGTGACGGCCAGCCAACCGCAGTTTGTTGCCCAATCAGCCGAGCTGATTTCGACACTGAAGAAAAAAACACCCAAGCAAATAGCCGAGCTCATGGACTTGAGCGAGGCGCTGGCCAAACTCAACACCGACCGCTACAAAGCCTGGACGCCGCAGTTCACGCAAGAAAATGCCAGACCGGCGGTGTTGGCTTTCAACGGCGATGTGTATGAGGGCTTGAATGCACCATCACTCAAACCCAAAGACTTGCAATGGGCACAAGAGCATGTGGCCATACTCAGTGGCTTGTATGGTGTGCTTAGACCTTTGGATTTGATGCAGCCTTACCGCTTAGAAATGGGCACTTCGCTCAAACACGGTAAAAACAATAACCTTTATCAGTATTGGGGGACACAGATTGCTGACTACCTCAATCAACAACTTGCCTCGCACAAAGAACCTGTCATCGTCAATCTCGCTTCGCAAGAGTATTTCAAAGCCGTAGACCGCAAGACATTGCAAGCGCGGGTAGTGGAGTGTGTGTTTCAAGACTTTAAAAACGGCCAATACAAGATCATCAGTTTTTTTGCCAAACGTGCGCGTGGCTTGATGGCGCGTTTTGCGATTGAGCACAAAGTCAAAACGGTTGAACAGTTGAAAGCATTCAATCTGGAAGGTTATGTTTTTGCATCTGATGTGTCTGATGCAGATACCTTGGTGTTTCGCCGTCAGCTTGTGGATTGACAACCTATGCAAATTTACGTCAATAACCTGCGCCTCGAAGTTGAAGACACCGGCGAGCGTGACCGGCCTGCCGTGTTATTGATCGCTGGCATGTCCATGCAACTCATCGTCTGGCCTGAAGCTATGCTCAAACAGTTACAACAGGCAGGTTTTCGCGTGGTGCGTTTTGACAACCGGGACAACGGTTTGTCTGAATCCATGGACCATTTGGGAACGCCAAATATTTTGTGGTTCATGCTGCAACAAAAACTCGGCCTTCAAGCCAGATCGCCTTACACCATCCAAGACATGACAAGAGACGCCTTGGGTGTGATGGACCATTTGCAATTGCATCAAGCGCATGTGGTGGGTGTCAGCATGGGTGGCATGATCGCTCAGCGATTGTGCGTCACTGCACCTGAGCGTGTGCTGAGTCTCACCAGCATCATGAGCACCAGCGGCGCTAAAGGTTTGCCCGGCCCCACACCTGCCATGCGACATGTGTTGATGACACCACCGGCCCCGCCCAACAGCCCGGCGGCACGAGCGCACGCTTTGCGTTTTGTCAAAGCCTTGGCCGGTCCCGGCTTTGTGCATCCAACTGGCTCACAAGAGCAACTGGTTGATGATTCGCTGCAACGCAGCAACCGGCCTGCCGGCAGTTACCGCCAAATGCTGGCCGCCATGGCAGACAGAGATCG
Organism: Comamonadaceae bacterium; assembly: GCA_947452325.1. Classification (GTDB taxonomy): domain Bacteria; phylum Pseudomonadota; class Gammaproteobacteria; order Burkholderiales; family Burkholderiaceae_C; genus Limnohabitans. Next base: position 20,668 of record CANGCZ010000004.1, read on the forward strand.
CTGGCGTTTATTGCCTCGCATCACTGCGCCCGCGTTGGTGATACATGGCACGGCCGACCCTTTGATTCCCTATGCTTGTGCGAAAGACACGGCAGCGCGCATCCCCGGCGCGAAGTTGTTTGGGATTGAAGGCATGGGCCACGATTTCCCGCCCTCAGCGGTTGAGCAACTCAATGGCCGTTTACTGCCGTTTTTACAGGCGCACACACCTTTATGAATTCACCGGATCAATCCTTGCTGGGTAAAACCGTTGGCTATGCCGACCAGTACGACGCATCATTGCTTTACCCTTTGCCACGCGCTGCACAACGTGCTGAGATCGGGATCACTGGCCGCCCGGTTTTTTTGGGTGCTGATGTGTGGACCGCTTATGAACTCAGTTGGTTGAACTTGCGCGGCAAACCGCAAGTCGCCATGGGTCGGTTCATTGTGCCTTGCGAAAGCACGCATTTGGTGGAAAGCAAGTCTCTCAAGCTTTACTTGAACAGCTTCAACAACACGCGGTTTGCTTCTATCGATGAAGTGAAAAAAACCATGCAACAAGACCTGAGCGCTGCAATATGGCAAGGCGGTGCCATGCAGTCTGCGGTGGGTGTGCAACTGCTTACACCTGAACAATTCGGCGCAGAAAAAATCACCGAGTTGCAAGGCGTGAATTTGGACCGCATGGATTTGGAGTGCACGCATTTTCAACCGGCGCCTGAACTCTTGAGCGCGGCTTTGCATGAACAACCCGTGACAGAGACTTTATGCAGCCAATTGCTCAAAAGCAATTGCTTGGTCACCGGCCAACCCGACTGGGGCAGTATCAGTATCAGCTACAGCGGTTCGCAAATAGACCAGGCCGGGTTGTTGCAATACATCGTGAGTTTTCGCAATCACAATGAATTTCACGAACATTGCGTAGAGCGCATTTACATGGACATCATGACGCGCTGCAAGCCCACCAAACTCAGCGTGCAAGCGCGATATACGCGGCGCGGCGGTGTAGACATCAACCCTTGGCGCAGCAGCCACCCGCAGGCCATGCCCCCGCAAATACGCACGGCCAGGCAATAAGACTCAAGCCACATCTTTGAACGAGCGCAAGGGTGCGAGTTCAGGAAATTGAGCGGCTTGTTTTTTCTGAAAAGCCGAAATGGCTTCACCCACATGCGCATTGCTCCAAATGCCGCTTTGCAACCAGCCCATTTGTTTGAGTGAATCTTCCACGCTGTGGTCTCTGGCATAGTGCAGCGCTTGTTTGGTGCCCCAAATAGCCACCGGCGGTTTGCTGACAATGTCTTCAGCCGCTTTCATGGCTGCTGCCAATGCTGCAACTGCATCAGGCAGTACTTCATTGACCAAACCATATTGCAATGCTTTTTCCGCCGACAGACGCCGCCCGGTGTAGGCCAGTTCTTTCACCACCGCCATGGGAATGAGTTTGGGCAGGCGCTGCAAGGTGCCGACATCGGCCACCATCCCGCTGTTGATTTCTTGTATGCAAAAAAACGCATCTGCCGTGGCATAACGCAAGCAACAAGCGGTCACCATATCGACCGCACCGCCTATGCATCCGCCTTGGATGGCGACGATGACCGGTATGCGCAAAGTTTCCAAACGTGTGAAGGTGGATTGCAAACCGCCGAGCATGTCGACAATGGCAGCGCGTCCTTCGGCTGATTGATCGTCCATGCTGACCGAGTTGCCAAAGGCTTCGAGCGACATGCCTGCACTGAAGTGCTTGCCTGTGCTGCTGATGACCAGCACGCGTGCCTGGTTGGTTTGATGCAGTTGATGCAACACTTCATCAAGCTCACGCCACACGGTCATGTCAAGTGCATTCAAGCGATCCGGGCGGTTCATCACCAGATGCGCAATCTGTTGGTCAATATTCAGCTCAAAAGAGGTCAGCTTGTTCATGGCGTGTATCTTTCAGTGGGTCCGCTTCATGCGCGGTAAGGACAGAGGATAAAGCTTTTACGGCCAAGGGGTTCAAGGCTTGGTCTGAATCGGCTTTCACCAACGAGCCGACTCGCACGCCGAGCAAACGGATGCGTCGTTTGAATTCCACCCGTTTCAAGCACAAACCCGCAGCTTGCCGGATGGCTTTGGCATCTGCTGTGTAAATATCTAAGGTGCTGTCGCGGGTCACACTTTGGAAATTGTCAAACCGCAATTTGATACCAATGGTTTTGCCGACATAGCCTTTGCGTTGCAAATCAGCTGCCACTTGCTGACAAAGCCGGGTGAATATTTCGCCCAGCGCGGCTTTGTCGTGCAGCACATGCAAATCTTTTTCAAATGTGGTTTCGCGGCTCATGGACACGGGCTCTGACTCGGTCACTACCGGCTTGTCGTCCAAACCGTGAGACGCGGCGTACAACCATGCGCCATAGGATTGGCCGAAATGGTCCATCAACCATTGTTGATCACGGGCAGCGAGTTCGCCGATGGTGTGTATGCCGTGAGCCTGTAATTTCGCATCTGCTTTGGGCCCTATGCCATTGATTTTTCTGCAAGCCAGCGGCCAGATTTTGTCAGCCAGATCCTCCGGCTTCAAAATAGAAATGCCATTGGGTTTGTTCAATTCGCTGGCCATTTTCGCCAGCAATTTATTGGGCGCGACACCAATCGAGCAAGTCAGTCCGGTGGCGTCGGTGATGGATTTTTGAATCAAGCGGGCCAGCACGCGACCGCCCTCGCGTTGACCACCAGGCACATCGGTGAAGTCTATGTAAATTTCATCCACCCCCCGGTCTTCAACCACGGGTGCAATCTCCCGGACTATGCTTTTGAAACTGCGCGAATAGTGGCGGTACTGCTCGAAATCCACCGGCAGCAGTATGGCTTGCGGACACAGCTGTGCCGCTTTCATCACGCCCATGGCCGAGCCCACACCAAATGCTCTTGCCGCATAAGTCGCGGTGGTGATGACACCCCGCCCTGTGTAGCCGTTGATGCGCGGAAACATATCCACTGGTATGTCGGCCAAATCTGCGCTGGTCCATTCACGGTCCGGCTGAGCGATGCGCATGCGGCCCAGCAAATCATCTTCGCGTCGCCTGCCCCCGCCGATGACCACCGGTAGCCCTTTGAGTTGCGGGTAGCGCAACAACTCCACCGATGCGTAAAACGCATCCATGTCCAGATGGGCGATGCGGCGCGGCAGGTGGGGTGTATCGGGGCTCACATGCAAAGCATAGCCCAGCCTGCGGGACTTGCTGTCTGACGCTTGATGGTACTGTTGACTAAAACAAACCAAAGTTGAAGGCGTAGCCGAACTCCAACAAATCGTTATTGGCCCAACCGCTGTCAGCGTTGAATTTGGCCCGACCCTGACCGGCTTCCAAATACAAATGGCCGCGCTGGAAATCACCCCAGCGCACACCGCCCGCGAATTTTTGTTTTTTACGTTGTGCGTTGTCTATGTCTTGCGCAGAGACCACTCGGCCATATACCTGCCAGTGCGGATTGAATACCCAGCCTAGTTCGGCAAAGCCGCCGCTGAAATCCCCCTTGATTTGCGGATCGCCATGAAAATAAGACAGTCCGGCGTGCAGGTTGAGTCCGCCTTGGGTCGTGCGTTTGAGCATCCAGCCATAACCCAGGTCTGTACCGAAACTGACATCTTCGTTAGCGTGCAATAAGCGCGTGATCACGGTTTCAGGTGCGATGCGTCCGACGAGATACAGTTTTTCATAGCCGTCTATGTAGTCCAGATTCACGGCTGATTTGTTGCTCAGAGGTTGGTCAGTCGCTATGTATTTATTGCTGAGTGCATAAATACTTTTGACTTTTTCCGATTGCTGTTTCACATCGGATTCGCGAGCCTCTGATAGCGGGTGTGTGCGTAAGTAGGTGCTGCGGGGAATGATTTTGTTGTAGGCCAATGCGTCACGGTCCATGGCCTCTTGGTCATGAAACTTCACAAACGAACGCTGTGCTGCCAAAGGATTAAAGCCGGCGTGTGCCATCAATTCAATGCCTATGCGATCGGCTTCTGTTTCCTTGGTGCGAGACATGGTTTTTGTCACGCCGTAGTCCATGACCATGGCACTGCTCCAAGGTGTGAAGGCTTGGCTTAAGCCCACACCGGCGACATAAATAGGCACTATATTGCTGAGGTTTTCTCGCATATGCAGCCTGAGGTTATGTCCCATTTCATGGGCCACAATGAATGCCAACTCGTCTTCGCTGAGCGCCAGATGTTCTATCAGGCCCCGGTAAACCATGACTTTGCCAGCGCCCACGGCAAAGGCATTGACAATGCCCCGATCGACCACATGAATTTCCCATGTCCACCCGGAAGCCTCGGGGCTGATGGCGTCCACATGGGCGATGAGTCGCTTGAAAATATGTTGAACACGCTGGTCTTGGTACTGCACTGAGGGGTTGTCGAGCAGCCCTTGCACCTGATAGATGGAGCGGATCACGCTGTTGTAGGCCCGGCTCACGGTGTCTGACGCGCCTTGCGGCACCACCAGATTTTGTTTGCGATCCACATCGACTGCTGTTGGTAAAGTGCTGGTGGTGGTACAGGCGCTGATGCCGCATACACATAGCAGCAACAACAAACGGTCAAGACAAGTCAAGCGTTGCATAGGCAGAAGTAACAAGTTAAGTAGCGTTATTAAAAGTTAAAAACAGCTGTTATCAATAAGTTTTCAATGCTTTGTCGTTAGTTGTTGCCGCATAAACGCAGCCATATCAATGGGAAATTGAGCCTTTCAGCATAAGTTTGAACAAACTGCGGGCATAAAAAACCGGACACTTTGGTCCGGTTTATCCGACAGTTGAACCATGCTTAGTGGTGCGGAATCGTATGCGGCAGCAAAATGCTGCTGTCAATCCGGTTGATGTCTGTGTGGCCGCACAAAGCCATGCTGGTGTCCAATTCTTTGTGGATGATTTGCAAAGCCTTGGTGACACCGGCTTCCCCCATGGCGCCCAGACCGTACAACATGGCGCGTCCAATATAGGCACCTTTGGCGCCCAGTGCTTTGGCTTTGAGCACATCCTGGCCGCTGCGAATACCGCCGTCCATGTGTATTTCAATGTCTTTGCCAACGGCTTGCACAATACCGGGCAAGGCGTTGATGCTGGACTCGGCCCCGTCGAGCTGACGACCGCCGTGGTTGGACACAATCAGTGCATCGGCCCCGCTTTGCACGGCCAGGCGTGCATCTTCCGGGTCTTGAATGCCTTTCAAAATCAGCTTGCCGCCCCAGCGTTTTTTCACCCATTCCACATCGTTCCAATTCAATGTCGGGTCGAACTGGCCATTGGTCCATTCACCCAGTGAAGACATGTCATCGACGCCTTGGACATGGCCAAAAATATTGCCGAACTTACGCCTAGGTGTGCCCAGCATGTTCAAACACCAGCGCGGTTTGGTCGCCAGATCCAGCAGGTTGATCAAGGTGGGCTTGGGTGGAGCCGACAAACCGTTTTTGATATCGCGGTGGCGTTGTCCCAGTATTTGTAAATCCAGCGTCAGCACCAAAGCCGAGCATTGCGCTGCCTTGGCGCGGTCTATCAAACGCTCAATGAAAGAGCGGTCGCGCATCACGTACAACTGAAACCAGAAACCGGGGCCGACATGTTGGGCCACATCTTCGATAGAGCAAATGCTCATGGTCGACAAGGTAAAAGGTATGCCGAATTTTTTGGCAGCACGTGCCGCCAGAATTTCGCCGTCTGCGTGTTGCATGCCGGTCATGCCGGTGGGCGCGATCGCCACCGGCATGCTGACGTTTTGACCGATCATGGTCGTGGCGGTGCTGCGGCCTTCCATGTTGATGGCCACGCGCTGGCGGAATTTGATTTTTTGAAAATCGTCTTCGTTGGCTTGGTATGTGCTTTGTGTGTAGCTGCCTGAATCAGCATAATCAAAAAACATTTTCGGCACACGTTTTTTGGCTAACTGTTTCAAATCGTCAATATGGGTGATCACTGTCATCGTTGTCTCCTTGTCTAGCGCGGGATGTTAGCGCCTTAAGCATTTGCGGACAGGCGAGCCCGTTTATTTCGTATGGGCAAGCCGTGTGGTGTTGGTCACGTCATCAGTCCCCAAACAGGCCGAGACGTCAGATGTGTGACGGCATACTGCGACGCGGATGCCGAAAAATAAGGCGGTCAAGCCCAAATCACGCTTCTGCTTTGTGCGCTGTACCAATTTTCAACGTCATGCTGAACCCCGTATTCGATACGGCTGCGTTTGATTTTCATGGTCGGCGTCAAACAGCCGTTTTCTATGGACCAGGCATCTTTGGCTACCACCAGCATTTTCAGTTGTTCATAGTCGGCGATTTGTTTGTTGACCTGGTCAAGCAGCGCGGTCAATTCAGCTTCTACTTCAGCGCGCACTTGC
>CANGCZ010000005.1 GCA_947452325.1 Comamonadaceae bacterium
AGACCTGGTTCAAATTTACACAGGATTCATTTATGCCGGTCCGTCGCTGATCACTGAATGCGCGCGGGCTGTCAAGCAAGACGCGTGAGACATCAGCGGCTGTGGTTCCAGTGGGTCTGCCAATTGGCCTTGTAACTGTCTGCCAGTCCGGTGGATTTCAACACCAGCAAATTTTCCGCATTACGGGTTTGCGCTGAATTAGTGAAATTGAAACTGCCGGTAATCACCAGTTCCCCATCAACCACAATGACTTTGTTGTGCGCAATCGCGTGGCTGGCGTCCAGCCGCAAAGGGATTTGCTGGGCCTGTAATAAATCAGTGACGTAGCGGTTGCTTGAATCGGTTTTGGCATCAAGCAACACCTTGACCGTCAGCCCTCTGGCATGCGCTCTGAGCAAAGCCTGTGCAATGCCATTGTGGGTGAAACCGTAGGCTTGAACCAGCACCTCGCTCTTGCTCTGGTCTATCACTTCGATGACCGCAGCTGCCACATCTGCCGGTGGAGTGAAATAAATACCCACCACCTCGGCCTGAGGCTGAGTCGCATTGTTTTTGGGCGGCAAAGGTGCTTGAGCCATCGATGGCAGGCTTGCACTGAACAAACACCAGACCAGGCTCAGTGGCAAGCGCATTGGCAGGCGTTTGCTTGTCACGTTCTTGCCATGCGGGACAGGGCTTACACTGAAGCTTCGAAGAGATAAATTTTGCATACCAACCATTTTATGAACCACCCTATACCGTCAGACAGTCAAGCCGCAGAGCTGGCGCAGCAACTGGAACAACACCCTGGATACAAGGTACTGCGTCGTCTGGTACCTCGACAGCGGTTTGAAGCAGCCAGCCCGGGGCGCAAATTGCAAAAAGGGGTTGTGCTTGACACAGAAACCACAGGTCTGAGCGTTGACACCGACAGGGTGATTGAACTCGGCATGGTATTTTTTCAATTCGACCCGGAAACCGGAACCCTACACGGCGACACCAGCGTTTTCGACCAACTCGAAGACCCCGGACGCCCCATACCGCCTGAATCCGTTGCCATACACCACATCACCGACGAGATGGTGAGCGGCAAACGCATAGATGATGCCGAAATCGAATCGCTACTCAAAGATGTGTCGGTGGTCATTGCCCACAACGCCGCTTTTGACCGCCCGTTTGTCGAGCAGCGCTGGCCGTTGTTTGAAACCAAGCAATGGGCTTGCAGCATCAAAGACATAGACTGGAAAGCCGAAGGTGTGAGCTCTGCCAAACTGGAATATTTGCTGCAAACACAAGGCGTTTTTTATGAAGCGCACCGGGCTGAAACCGATTGTTGGGCGCTGCTGGAATTGTTGACCATGGTGTTGCCGCAAAGCCAGCAACCGGCGCTGTTGCAATTGCTGGAATCTTTGAACCAGCCTCAGGTACGTTTGTACGCCATAGGCTCACCGTTTGACAGCAAAGACGTGTTGAAAGCGCGGGGTTACCGCTGGGACGCGGAAAAACGCAGCTGGCACCGGAATCTGTCAACCGACAAAGCCCTGGAAGAAGAGATCGACTGGTTAAAACGCAAGGTTTACACCGCAAAGAAAAGCAATGTGGTTCAGATCGAAACCTTGGGCGGCACCATACGGCACTCAGGCCGCCAGGGGCTGACCGTGAACCGGGAAATCTGAGCTTAATACGCAACCATTTGCCAAGGCATGGGGCAAGTGGGAACCACGGGGTAATACTGCTGACTCGCCGCGCAAAAGTACGCCACCCGCACCGGGCTGTACTGCACCACTGGCGGCGAGACAATGACGGTCGCGGGCGGTGGACTGGCCAAAGTATTGGCGATATAAAACGTGGACCCAATGACTGCTGCGGCGGCCAGCGGTGACCACCCCCAGTCACCCCGGTAATGGTGATAGCCACCATGGTGACCCCAGCCTTCGTGGGTCGAGATGCGCGACTCTGAGCCCCCGCGCGAATGCCAGCGCTCGGGGTCAGCACGGACCCCACTGGTGAAAGACAACAAGAGGATTAAAAGTGCAGGCAAGCAGCGGTTTTTCATAGTTTTCCTCTTTTCAAACGGGGGGCCATCAAGGTGCTTTCACAATCAACGGCTGCGCCCTGCTATTGGATGACAGACAAATGGCATAAGATAGAAATCATGAACAAAGCAGTAAAAACACTCTGTCTTGGGCTGATTGCCGGACTCGCCCTTGCCGCTCATGCCGAGCCCTATGTTTATCCTGGCGTGCATTTGCACGATTTGCCCGGACCGTTGCAAGAAGCCTACCGGAATGAAAAACCCAATCTCGGCGACATAGGCCGCTGCGTGGTCAGTTACGACAGCAGCATGGATCAGGAAAAAATGGTATTTACCTGCTCCATTTACGTGAAGATGTCAGCGGTTGCCGAGCGCAAAGCCATGGAACGCTGCGAGCAAATGAAAGAAAAACGCGGCATCAAAGGACCCTGCCGGGTGATCAAAGAATAAACGTCTTGGACCCTCAGCGGATCAGCAATTGCACATAGATGGCAATGCAACTGGCGTAACCGGTTAGCCAGCACACGGTCCTGAAGGTAGCGATGTCAGCCACATACGCGATCAAGTAAAGCACACGGGCTGCCATAAAAATCAGGCAATACCGATCCAACACGGCGGGATCGAGTTGCATCACCAGCCCCAGCACCACTGCCACGGCAAAAAAGGGAAATGCCTCGAAGGCGTTGTGTTGTGCGGCGTTGGCTCTGGCGCGAAAGCCGGTTTGGCTGGCCAACCATTCGCGGGGTTGGTGGTTGTCAAATTGCTTGAACCCCCATTTGGCCACGGCGGTGCTGCAAATCGGCAATAAACCGGTAACCAGCAAAGAAAGCACGGGTATGTTCATAAGGCGCTTCCTGCCAGACCTTGAATAGCCAATGCATAACCTTGAATGCCTAGACCGACCACCACGCCCTTGGCCACTGGCGAAACATAGGAGTGGTGACGGAAAGCTTCGCGCGCATGCACATTGGATATATGGATTTCAACCACGGGCAAACCAGTGCCCTTGATGGCGTCATGCAAAGCCACCGAGGTATGCGTGAAAGCGCCGGGATTGAACACCGCGCCGAGTGCCTGTCCATCGCGGTGCAAACGGCCATAGGCGTGTATCTTGTCTATCAATTCGCCTTCATGGTTGCTTTGAAAACATTCGACTTCATGGCCCAGTGCCTTGGCGGTGAGTTCACACAAGTGCTGCACATCGGCCAGCGTGGCATGACCGTATTGCTCCGGCTCACGCGTGCCGAGCAAATTCAAATTGGGGCCGTTCAAGACGAGTATCTTCATGAAATGAGTATACGATGAGGCTCGCAGATACACCTGTCTGCACACGGGGCAAGCCTGCGCAATGACTGTCAAGGAGTACACAAATGATTCGACTGGTGGTGTTTGACGCCTACGGCACTTTGTTTGACGTTTACTCAGTGGGTGCGCTGGCAGAAACCCTGTTTCCCGGCCAAGGGGCGGCCTTGTCGGTGATGTGGCGTGACAAGCAAATCGAATACAGCCGTCTGGTCTCGCTGAGTGACCCGCTGAATCCCCTAGGCAGTCGGCATTACCAGTCGTTCTGGGACCTGACGCGTTTGGCCTTGCAATATTCGTGTCAAAGACTGCACCTGGAACTCACCCCGGCCAAACAAAAACAACTGATGGACCAGTATTCCCAATTGCAGGCCTTCCCTGAAAATCTGGAGGTACTGCAAACCCTTCAACGCAACGGCATGCGCTGCGCCATTTTGTCCAACGGCAGCCCTGACATGTTGCATTCAGCGGTCAGCAGTGCGGGCATGACCGGATTGATTGACAAAGTGTTGTCGGTTGACGAAGTGCGGCAATTCAAAACCTCGCCTCAAAGTTATGGCATGGTGGCCGACCATTACCCGGTGGATGTCCGGGACGTGCTTTTCGTCTCCAGCAACAGCTGGGACGCACTCGGTGCGACCTGGTTTGGTTTCAAAAGTTTTTGGGTCAACCGCCAAGGCCTGCCGTATGAAACGCTGGGGCCGCGCCCGAGTTACAGCGGTAGCAACCTCAAGGACATATTGCCTTTGCTTTGACTCATTAAAATCCGTTTCCATGCGGAAAAGCAGTGTTTATTTCAAGCTCTCAATCACAGGGCTTTTGTTGGGTTTGTGCTGCTTTGCACAGGTTCACGCCATGGGTATGTTTTCCAACGCCCCGCCCTTGAAACAGTCTGAGTTGACGCCTGCAGAACTCAAGCAACTTGAGATGCAGTCAGGCTGGTCGAATGACGATCCGGGCTTGATGCTGTTTGAAATCAATAACCACCTGAACGCGCCTGTGTTTTGCATAGGTGCAAATTTCGAATTCAAGGATGGAAAAAAACGCAGCCAGGGTTTTGATCCCAAGCTGTATGTGCCCGCTAATGCAGTCAGACGCACCAGCATCCGGGGCATAGAGAAAAAAAATGTGAAGTCTTACAACTTCAGTTGCCTGTGCATGAAAGCTTCAGCACAGGGAGCTTGCGAGAAAAATATCAACTAGCTTCTTTGCCCGGGACCGGAGCGGCTGGTTTGGGTGCCGCCAAGGGAGCGGATCCGGCCGGGTAAACAGGAGGCGCACCGACTTGCTGCATTTCGCCACGGAATTCGCCGCCGCGCTCAATTTGGATTTGTGAATATTCCAGCTTGCCGGACACCTTGCCGGATGCACGGATATGCAAATGGTCACGGCAATGAATAATCTGGTGCAATTCGCCTTCGACTTCAATGCTGCGGGCCGTAACTTTGCCGGTGATCTTGCCTGATTGGCCGATGAATATTTCCTCGGCGGTCAATTCGCCATCGACCGTGCCGTAAATCGTGGCTTTCTTAGGCACATTCAAGGTTCCCTTGAATGTCACGCCATTACCGATCACGAGGTTGTTGGATTGATCCATATTGGTTGCCATGAAAGTCTTTCAGTAGAGAAGTTTTAGAAGAAGAGGAAATAACCGTTGAGCGTGCACAGCAGACCAACGATACCCAACAGAAATGATACATAAGCCATCGCGTGTCGGCCGGTGATGATAGCCACTGAGGTAAGAACGATAGCCAGTTGCAGTAAACCCTCGGCGTAATCAAACCAAGGGTCTTTTTTCAGCGCTTTGTCACGCTCGTGTTCGTATTCTTTGGCTTTGGCCATCAATTCTTTTTTGCCTTCGCCGTTTTCAGGTTCAGACTCGTAGCGTTCAATGGTTTTCTTGTAAGCAGCAAGTTTGTCTTGCATCAATTGCTTTGCTGCCGGCGTGAGTTTGTCGGCATTGAGCTGAATATCCAATTGATCGGCGGCCAGCTTGTACTGGGTTTGGCGGACATTTTTCGCCTGGTAGAACGAATACATGTTCGCCGCTAGGATGTTGTTCATGGTGGCATCTTTGCCGGTGTTGCTGCCGCCCAGACTGCACACAGCCAGCACCATGGCCAAAACCGATACTTGCAACGCACAATACGTTTTGAAAGGGCTGGTTGCCGCTTCAGCGAGTTCGTTAGGGTCGGTGGTTTCCATACTGCTTGAAAAAAATAATGGCCTATTGTAGGTCAGCGCTTGACCGGCTTGTTTTCATAAGGCGCGATGCTGACGGCTTCCAGCAAATAACCGCTCACGCCCTGCCCGGTGCTGACGCGGCCTTCTTTCAACTCGCCTTCCACCCACAGCACGTCCATGGATTCGGGCATTTTTTTGATTTTGCTCTGCGCTGTGGGGCGCACCAACACGATTTGGTTGGCCGGCGGCGGCGGCGTGTGTATGCAAGCGCCGAAATAAGGCACCAGCAGAAATTCGCGTTTGTCTGAGCGGTCTGCGTCCAGAGGAACCGCATAACCGGGAATACGCACTTTTTTATTGAGTTGCGTTTTGACAATCGGCGCTTCATCCAGCTTTTTGCGGATGGCACTCATGGCTTTGGTGGCCTCGTCACTGGAATCCTGCAAATAGGACAATTTGCTCATGGCCGCCATGTCTTTGGTCATTTCTTTGACCCACGGATCGGGCATCAAGTCATTCCAATCAATGGTTTTGTAAACCTCGGTTTCGGCGCGAGACAAACCGGCACCGGCCAGTGCAGCCAGCATGAACATGGCTTGACGCCGCGCCACTAGGGTTTGAAAAGTGAACATGTGTTTCTCCTGATTCAAAGTGCCGGTGGATGCAAGCCATCCATCAGCGACAAACGGTAAGCCCGCCATGCGGGCATCAGACTGGCCAACACGGCCACACTGAACAAAGCCGCCAGACTGGCCAGACTCTCGCCAGAGGGTAAGCCGGGTTGAACCATGACGCCAAAACCTGTACGCAACACGTCTTGAGCGCCCCACATCAGCAACTGACTGACAGCGTAGCCACAGACTATACCCAGCAGACACACCAGCACCGACTCCAGCAACACAAAACCCAACAAAGCCCGGGGAGCCGCACCCATGGCGCGCAGTATGGCGAGCTCCTTTCGGCGCCCGCTCATGGCCACCAGCAGCACGGCGGCCACACTGAGCATGGCACTGACAGCCACCAACATGCCGATAAGCACCAGGCTGTTTTCCACCACTTTGACCACTTGCCACAGCTCATCCAATGCCACGCCAGGCAAAACCGCCATCAACGGGTCGCGGTTAAAACTTTCAATCTTTCGGCGCACCGAAAATACCTCTGCGCGGTTGTGCAAACCAACCCAAACAGCGGACAGGCTGACCGGTTGCAAGTCCTTGGGGTCGGCAATCACAGGCAAAGCAGCTGCCGCTGATTTCAATGATTGAGGTGAAATGCCCATGCCCCAGCCCTGGTGCATGGCTTCAAAGCCTTCCAGAGTAACCAGCACTGTGCGGTCTATGGGCGCACCTGTGGCCGCCAGAATGCCGACGATGGTCAAGGGATGATCGTCGTGCTCCGTGTCCTCAGGCCCGCCACCGGCACCATGGGTGAGCACCAGTTTGTCGCCGACGCGGTGTCCAAAACGTCTGGCAACTTCGGCACCCAGAACAACTTCAGACATGGCCTCAGGGTTGTCGGCAGGGTTGCCAAAAGCCCGCCCCTGGGTCCATTGCAAGCCCTTGCCCTGGCTTTTGAATTCGGTAAACAAGCTTGCCGTGGTACCCAGCACCGGGTGTCCCTTGTAAGAGTCGCCCAGTTGTATGGGCACCGCCCAACGGACTTGAGGCATGCGCTTGATTTCCTCAAACCCGGTAAAGCCCATGTTGCGCGACGGCCGACCGATTTGAAACACGCTGTAGAGCATCAATTCGGTGGCACTGCCGCGCGGCCCGACAATCAAATCCACGCCGCTCAATGCATTGGAAAAACTGCGTCTGGCGTCTTCCCGCAGCTGCTGCACACCGAGCAAAATCAAAACCGAAACGCTGACCGATACAGTCACCAACGCCAAGGCGAAACGGCGCGACCAGGCGCTGTGCCAGGCCAGAGAGATCCACAAACTCATGAGCGGCCTCCGGCATGCATTTCAAACACCTGGTCAAAGCGATGCGCGAGTCGCGCGTTGTGACTCACCATGATGACGCTGGTGTTTTGCTTTTCAGCGGTATGCAAAAGCAGATCCAGAAATTCGAGTTGTCTGGCGTCATCCAAAGCAGACGTCGGCTCGTCAGCAATCACCAGTTCAGGCGCCCCCATCAAAGCCCGCACGGCTGCCACGCGCTGCTGTTGACCGACCGACAATTGATTGATGGGTTGACGCCACATTTTTTCTGCCAGACCAAGGGCTTGGGCCAGCGCTTTGGCTTGCTCGACCGGGCTGCCCCAGACGCGAGAGGATGCAGCTGCCCTGCTGGGAAACAAGCGCGTAGGCATCAGCACATTGGCCTGCACATCCAGATAGGACAGCAAATTGAACTGCTGAAAAATCACGCCCATGTGCTCGCCGCGCAAGCGGTCGCGTTGCACCGCTGTCAGCGCAGCCATGTCCTGACCCAGCACCTGACAAACGCCGGTTTGCACCGCTTGCACACCGGCAAGCAAAGACAACAAGGTGCTTTTGCCGCAACCGCTGGGACCTTGAATAAACAAGTGTTTGCCCTGAGGCACAGTCAGTTCCTCTATCTGGAACAACGGCGACTGGCCGGTCCAGGCATGGGTCAAGGAACTCAGGTGAATGGCAGACGTGCTCACCAGCGCAACACCGGGTCTTTGGCTTTGAGCGTCAACGATTTTTGCCCTTTGGGGCCGACCATGTCGACTTTCAAGCTACCCAAGCGCGGGTGTTTGGCAAACAGCGGGAATTCGATGGACGTCAAGGCCTGTGGTTTGGCGCATTCAAACTCAAAATCCACATCCAAGTCTGAATGCTCGGATTTTTTACCCGCAAACATGGCCGATTCAGCGGTGATTGATTTTTCTTTGCATTCGGCGGCAGCAGGAAAACTGACGAAATAAGACGCCTTGGCTACGGCGGATTGCAAATCAGCCATGGCCTTTTTTTCTGCCGCAGTGCGCGGCAGGTACTCGTGGCCCAGCAGGCTTTCCATGGGAATCTCAAATGCGCCTTTGACGGTCTTGCCTTCAATGGCTATCTCGACCGTACCCAATCCGTGCAAATGCGCTGCGTGCTTTTCCTCTGCATGTCCAATCGAGAGACTGAGCAGCAACACAACTGGCATCAATGACAAAGGTGTTTTCATGGGCGTGTATTTTAAAAGAAAGGACATTTAGAACAGGGCAGCTGTCGCAGCGCTTGGCTCGTTTTGAGCATACACGTTCAACAAAAATCTCGCTGAAGTGTTTCAGTCTTCTGCCACTTTCAGCATGATTTTGCCGATGTGTGTCGAGGACTCCATCAAAGCGTGCGCTTGCGCCGCTTGGTCAAGGTCAAACACCTGGTGGATCACAGGCAGGCAACGGCCTTGCTCCATCATGGGCCATACGTTTTGTTTGAGTTCTGCAGCCATTTGCGCTTTGTCTGCGGCAGTGCGCGGGCGCAAGGTCGAACCCGTGAAAGTCAGGCGCTTGACCATCAAAGCAATCCAGTCAACCTCGGTTTTGGACGGCTGCAAGAAAGCAATTTGCACCAGACGACCGTCCGTAGACAAGGCTTTGAGGTTGCGCTGCATGTAATCGCCGCCGACCATGTCCAAAATGATGTTCACCCCTTTTTGATCGGTGGCGGCCAAGACCTCTTCGACAAAATCCTGACTGCGGTAATTGATGGCGAGGTCCGCACCGGCTTTCACGCAAGCCTGCACTTTGTCTGCATTGCCGACAGTGCACAAAACACGCGCACCAAAAGCTTTGGCCAGTTGAATTGCTGTCAAACCAATGCCCGAGGAACCGCCGTGCACCAGAAATGTTTCTCCTGACTGCAAACGCCCGCGCTGAAACACATTGGTCCAGACGGTGAAATAATTTTCAGGCAGTGCGGCGGCTTGCAACAAACTCAAACCTTTGGGCACTGGCAAGACCTGGCCTTGCGGAATGGCCACATACTCGGCATAAGCCCCGCCGTTGGCCAAGCCGCAGACAGCATCTCCCGCGCGCCACTGGGTGACGCCCTCGCCCACGGCAACCACATGACCGGAAGCTTCCAAACCCAGTATGGGTGAGGCACCCGGCGGCGGCGGGTAGCGGCCACTGCGTTGCAGACAATCCGGCCGGTTCACGCCTGCATAAGCCACTTTGATCAACACTTCACCCGGGCCCGCCTCAGGTGCATGGGTTTGCGCTGTGTGCATCACCTCGGGGGCACCGCCAGTGCCGTGTTCTATGTAGCGCATGGAAGTTGTCATGGTCAGCCTTTATTCAAATGTCCGAGTCAATCAACGAGGATAGCACCGCTTGATCGACACACTGGCCGCACCGGCACCAAGCATTGTGTGAGAACAGTCTTTCACAACCAGACAACAGGCTCGAAATGCACGCTGCCTAGGTTAGAACTCAAGGTCATTGCGGCTTCCTGCAAGGTGACTTGCAACTGCATGCTGCGCTCGGCCATGGCGGCCATGGCTTGGGCGGCCTGGTGCGGAATTCTCACCACACCGAGTTTTTGCTGGCGATGTAATTTGTTTTCAATGCCTTTCCACCAAATCTCCGCCGAGGATGAAAATGCATAGACCAGCACCCGGTCGGACTTGCTGCAAGCGCGTTGCAATACTTTGTCGTCAGGTTGGCCAACCTCTATCCACAAACGTTTGCGACCAGTGAAATCGGTGAGTGAAACGTCAGGGTCATCCGGATCTGACAAACCGGCGCCAAAAGCCAACACACCATCGCCGTTGCAAACAGTGTTCAGTTGGTATGCGTTCAGTGACAAGGCAGCCAGCCTGACCATCATGCGCTCATCGGTTTCGCTGGGGTGCCTGGCCAAGGTCAGTGCGTGGTCGGCGTAATAAGAGTTGTCGATATCGGCAATTTGTAATTGCGCTTTGTATACAGTGGATTTGAGTGCCATGGCGAATCATAGTCGCCAGCATCAAAGTGGAAGGCTTAAGGCTTTAAGGCTCTCAAATTGGAATACAAGCGTGACACAGGGCGGCTTTTTTGTTCGGCTTCCTGGGCCAACTGGGTCCGGATGCGTTCAAATGTATTGCGGATGGGTGTGTGCTCTGAAGGCACATACTGGTAGCGGCGATCAATTTCGAGGCTGGTGCTGTCAGTTTGCAGTTGAAGTGACTTGTACATGAAGTGATCCGTTGACATTCTTGAGAGAGATAACGAATCAACTGCAAAACCGGATGACAGGTTTGCTGAAAAAAAACAATTAATTTTGAAATTTCATTTGAATGGGCTAGCAGAAAAAATAAGAGTCACTATTTGGAATTACTTTTTCGGGGTTTGGGTGTCTTGGGATTTATTGCCTGGCTTGTTCGCGTGCTGAACCATATTGCCTTTGAACTGGCCACCGCGTTCGATTTCGATGTCTGAATAGTCCAATTGACCCGAAACGCTACCGGTGCGGTGAATCAGAATATGGTCGTGACAAAGAATGTTGTCAGACAAGAGGCCGTGTACATCAATGACTTTGGCTTCTATTTTGCCCGCCACATTGCCCTTGGGTCCGATTTGTAAATCCGACACATTGATTTCACCGTTCACGGTGCCATTGATATTGGCAGTGCCATGTGCATGAATGGTCCCGGTAAAAACCACACCTTCCCCAATCATCAAACTGCTGTGGGTGACTTCATCGGCCATGTTAATCCTCAAATTTATAAAATCAGTCTAAGGTACCCATTCTAAAGCAAAGTTGATAATATATTATTTTTATCCTTTTCATCATATATCTTATTAAAGACAGTTTCATTACTTCAATACACTACAGATTGCAGCTGAAGTCACACAGACCGGCTCAAGAACAGGCATGATCAGTCGATCCAAGTAGTGCAAGAATGGCTTGCAAACCATGGTCAGTATTGACTATTTCACTTTGCCCTATGTCCAGCCTGAATAAATACCTGATCATGGCAATATTGATGACTGCCATCAATGTGCCCATGTACTTTTATTCGAAAGCGCTCCTTAAAGGTCCGCAGATTGATGCTGCGCCGCAACAAGACACGGCACATTCGCCTGAGCAAGCACATGGCAGCGAACACACTGCCTCGGCCTCTGCGCATGGTTCAGACCACGCAGCACCGCTGGAAAAATCAAATTTACAAGAAGAACTGGCTGCCCAGGAAAGGCCAGAGCGTTTTCAGCCCCTGGCCGGGCTGTACAAACCACCACTGCTGGGTAAATGTAAAAAACTGTTTGAACGATTCAACCGTAAAAATTTCCCGGACAAGCCCTACAAGGCATTTGTCTACAGCTTTGATGGCGAAGCCGCTTACTGCGCAGATGCATACACCGACAAAAGTCAGGAAGCAGCAGAAGAAATCGTCATCCGGGATTGTGAAGAACATCACGCAGGCTCAGGTAAATACTCCCCGTGCCGAATTTATTCATCTGAATGAAAGACACAGGAAACACCATGGAATGCGGCGCTTGCGGAAAACCCATCTCACTGACTGCAAAATTTTGCGGCAAATGCGGCGCGCCCGTGAAACGTCCAGCACCTGTGGCTGCCGAAGAAATGGCCGAGGCGCCTTTGCTTGAAACAGTCAAGGTTGAACTTCCTGCGGATACAGACAACGGCGCTCAAAAATCACACCCAGGTGTTGAAGATCTGGTCTTGACCCTGGACATACCTCAAGCAGCGCCAGAGCACGCATCCATGCTGAAAATAGACTTGGATCTGGTGCTCAAGCCTGAAAACAACACGCAAATCACGCAGGAGCCGGTTAAACCTGCAGCCGCTGCCAAGCCTGTCACGGCTGACCATGAAACGGTGACCCATGCGCAAGCATTGTCCGCTGATTCGCCAGTCGCCAATGGTTCAATGGTGCCTGCTGAATGGCTGGCTGCAAGAGAGCAATCGGAAAGTCAAATCAAAGACTTGCTGGAGAAACATTCGCAATTGCTGGATTTCATCTCATTGAATTCTCAGCAGCTCAGTCACTTCCAGTCCTTACCCAATCCGACAGAACAACTTCTGCGTGAAATGATGGAAAGGCAAACTCAACTTGCAGCTCAACTCCATACATTGCAGGAACAATTGGGCAAACCTGCCGAACCAGTCGTCATCAAATTACCGGATGAATTCAAACTCACGCTGGAAAAGCAAAGAATTGAATTACAAAAGGCATTCAGCCAGAACGTGGCTCAAAACAGTTCTAACGTAGAGTCAGCCAACCAGCAGACCATGGCACGCATCGAAGCATTGATCGCCGAAAACACCAAGGCAGCCCAAACCCTGGAAAGCAATTTGGCCCCCTTGAGCGCTTCATTCAACGAACTCAAAAGCAAGCTGCAAGCTATCAGCAAAAAAGTCGATGAGACCGCGGCCAAAACAGCCAAAGTTGCCAACCTCAAACAAGAAGACAGCACCGAAGGCAGCGGCGGCTTCATTATTTTTGTGATCGGCTTGCTCTGCGGATTGACCGTGGTCCTGAGCTCTTTGGCGATTTATAACTTCCTCAGCCGTGAGTCTGTTTCCGCAGCCAAAGACGGTCACGAAGCTGCAGCGGCCGATGCCGGTCACGACAAACCTGCGCACGGCGAAGCCGCGCATGATGCTCCGGCCCACGACGAACCGGCACATGCCGCACCGGGCAAAGAAGATGCCGGCCACGGTTCAGCGTCATCGCACGACAAACCCGGCTCAGACAGCAGCAGCAAAGCAAAGAGTCATTGACAGTGATGCATATCGAAAGCCAGCCATGATTTGCACCAGCTGCTATTTCATCAACCCCAGCGAAAACGTTTTTTGCCAAAACTGCGGCTCACACTTGCCGCATGTTGAGAGCCATAAACCCAGCATCTCACCGCTGATACTGGCCAATACGCTGGACAACAGCTCGCTGCTGATTTCGCGCGGTCCCTGGCAAATGCGCATGGACTTGTGGATGCCGTTCATCTGGTTGGCCATGCTGGTATTTGTGGTCACGCTCAACAATACCTATGCGCTTTGTATTCTGGGAGTAGGACTGGCTTTTGCCTTGTACAAATCGCACGACACGCAGCAAATCATTCAGCAAACCATACCGGTGGAGCTGATCAATAAAACCATCATTGCTTACGGCCCGGCCAACACCACCAGTCGCTTTTCACTGCCTACCGGCGTGCTTTATCTGTTGTCTGATGGTTTGTATTTCAAATCGTTTGACAGCAATGAAGAGATCTCATTTATTCACATAGAAATCTCATTCACCGATACTGCCGTGAGAAAAGGCGGCCTGTCGATTTTTTGCAATTGGCACGAGATAGAAATGAACAACGGCATGAAAGAGCGCTTCACTTTCACCGTGCAAAACGGCGGCGAATGGATGCTCTTGATGAAAGTGGTTCGCAGCGAACTCAACAAACGCTGAAACAGCGTTTGTCAGACCTTGAACAGGCTTTCCATTTCGCGGCGAATCTTGTAAGCAGGTAAACCGGTGTCCATGGCGACATCGTCCCAGGTCAGCGATTGGCCTTTTTTGACATCGCGAACCAGTTTGACCTGGTGCGCCAAGCCCAGCGGCAGTCCACCGATACTTGAAGAGGTTTTCGCAGGAAGCAATTTGCCCCAGACCGTGTAACCGCCCTCGCCGTCCAGCATTTCACCGGCTTTCAAATCGCGCTTGGCCGTGGCCACCACATCGGCATGCCAACCTTGTGCCACGCCTGTGGCTTCACCGCGCAAGGCGACGCTGGCAACCGACATACCGACTTCCAAACCAATCAAATGCCAGCGTTTGTAAAGCGTGAAATAGCGCCCGCTGGGATCGGTGTGCGCGTTGTATTCTTCAAAACAATGTTTGATGTAATCAGTCTCGGCTTCTACCGTCACCCACACGCCCATGCGTATGTCATACGGTATGACGCGTCCGTCAGCCTCCAGTGATGAAATCACTTCGACCATGCCTTTGCGTTCAAGCACGCCGCCTTCGCTCATGGGGCGGGTAACGAAAGGGATGTCTTCGACACTGGCCGGCGGATACAACAAACCGTTGGACGGCACATGCAAACCGGTGGCGTTAGACACCGCCGTGCATTCGATGGAAGGTTTGGAGCCATCCAAAAAACTGTTGAACATTTTGGGGTTCAAACCACCACGTGCGGCTTGCTCTGGCGTCAAACCGTAATTGCCCCAAACGGTTTCAGGCGTGGATTCGCTGAAATGCGGCAACCATTTGTGGCCGCGACCGGCCGCCGTGACCGGGAAACCGCAAGTGCGCGCCCAGTCCACTAAATCGCAAATGAGTGCGGGCTGATCACCAAAGGCCAAGGAGTAAACAAGACCTGCTTCAGCAGCTTTGCGGGCCAGCAAAGGGCCGCAAAACGCATCGGCTTCAACCGTCACATTGACCACATGTTTGCCGTGGGCAAACGCAGCCAGGCAATGTTCTACAGCTGCGATGGGGTTGCCCGTGCACTCAACCACCACATCAACCAGAGGATGTGCAACCAGTGACTGCCAGTCCTCGGCCAGGTAAGTCAAACCTTGTTTGACAGCATCGTCCAGACTTTTGGCAGAGGCTTGGTGGGCAGGCCAGCCGACGCGGGCGAGGTTGGCACGGGCGTTGTCAATCGACAAATCCGCAATACCGATCAGGTGCACGCCAGGGGTGCGCGGCACTTGCGCCAAGTACATGGCGCCGAATTTACCGGCGCCGATCAGCGCGACACGGATGGGTTGGTTGTCAGCGGCGCGTTGTTGAAGTTGTTGGTACAGGCTCATGCGGCGGTTTTGGTTTGGTTAATCGGCACATCGGTGGTCACCAGCGCGCTGGCGGGCAGGCCTTTGGCCCAAGGCAGATCGACCGGATAGGACTGGGTCAGGCAATCGTCTGGCAGGCATTCGATGGGCGTGAAATCGCGGTGGGCGATGTACTCGGGGCGTTTGTGGCGGCGGATGTGGTTGGACACAGCGCACAGGCTCAAGTAAACGCTGACCCGGTTCCAAGGTGACAGGTTGCTGGCTGAAGCGTGGACCAAACAGCTGTGAAACAAAATCATGGAACCCGCCGGGCCGGTCGGGCTGACGATGCCGCCTTGTTTGCCGCCGGCGCGCTCGACCAACTGGCTGATGAGGTCGTTGTCCACGGTCCACAAGGGGTAACTGGTGGTGGTCAGGTCATGTTTGGCGTCCACCACGCCTTTTTTGTGGCTGCCGGGAATGAACATCAGCGGGCCGTTGAATTCATTGACATCGTCCAGAAAAATGGCCACGTTCATGGCGCGCTCTGTGGGCATCATGTCGTCGTTCAGCCAGGTGCCGTAGTCCTGGTGCCATTGCCAGACATCGCCTTCAAAGGCCATCTTGCCGTTGATTTTGAATTGGTGCATATACAGCTTTTCGCCGAACAAATCCTCGACCGGTTCGATCATGCGCGGATGGCGGGCCAGTTTGGCAAACGGCTCGGAGTACATGTGGGCAGCGAAATTGGTGCGAACCGCGTCCTTGCCTTTTTCGCGCACGTTGTAGGCTTCGCGGCGGCTGTACAAATTGGGGACTTCGTCCACCAGGTTTTTGGTTTCCTCGGGGGTAAACAAACCGGGGAAAAACAAATAACCTTCGCGGTCAAATTCAGCATGTTGTTCAGGCGTCAATTTCATGGGTACTCCGGTTGCGAATCGATGGATAACCTTGCATTATCCAGCCAAGTCAAAGTCCTGACTGTCAACTTGGTGCCATCTCTGCATAATGCTGGCAATCCCTCTTTTTCAGTCTCATTTGAAAGACAACCATGACCAAACACCTGTTGATTGCTGCTTTGACAGCCTTGAGCCTTCAATTTGCACAAGCTGCCGACACTTCCGGCCCTTCCGCTACCGGTTCAGACCTGGGCAATGCCAAGGCCCAAATCGAGAAAAAAGACTGGTCGGCTGCCATCTCCACCCTGGAGAAGTACGTCAAAGCCAATCCCAACGACGCCGACGGCTATAACCTGCTCGGCTATAGCTTGCGCAATGCCAAGCGCTACCCTGAAGCCATCTTCAATTACAAAGAAGCCTTGCGCATCGATCCGCAGCACCGGGGCGCGCACGAATACCTTGGCGTGGCCTATGTGCAAACCAAAGAAATCGCCAAAGCCAAAGAACTGTTGGCTTCATTGGAAAAAATCTGCGGCCTCAAATGCGAAGAGTATGTGGATTTGAAAAAGGCAATCGACAAAGCCAAGTAATTTTCCCCTGGCTTATTCACCAACGCTAAGCCACGGATTGCCTCAGCGGCCAAGTTCGGGGCGTGAAATCAGCCAAGCACCGACTCAATATTTCAATGGCAAAGCAGTTTTGTACCGCACCTGCTTCAAGGCAAAACTGCTGCGTATTTTTTCCACACCCGGTATGGGCGTGAGTTGCTCCAAGATGAATTTTTCCAGCGCAGCCATGTCGGCAATCGCCACACGGATGAGATAGTCCGAGTCGCCGGTCATCAAATAACACTCCATCACCTCGTCATGCTCAGCAATGCGCTGCTCGAACTCGGCCAGTGCCGCCTTGGATTGCTCTTTCAGGCTGATGGAAATAAACACATTCAAACCCAGACCCAAGGCCTGCGGCTGGGTGAGTGCCACATAGCGCTGAATGACGCCTGCGGCCTCCAGCGCTTTGACCCTTTGCAAGCATGGCGATGGCGATAAATGCACGCGCCGAGCGAGTTCGACATTGGTCAGGGACGAGTCCTCTTGCAATTGGGCCAATATTTTGTAATCCACCGCATCTAAAAGCATAAATGACCTTAAAAATACTGATTTAAAGTATTTTATGCCATTTAAATCCGTGGGAACATGTTTTATCAACAGCACATTCCGCAGGAAATTCTCTATATTCAATGCCATTCCAAACCCAAGCTTGACTCAGAAAATGCTGCAAAAAACCACAGACTTAGATCCGGTTGAAACCGCCGAATGGCGCCAGGCTTTCCAAGGCGTGATCGGCTTGTACGGTCATGAACGTGCGCGTTACCTGCTGGACCAGATGGTGGCCTTGGCGCACCAAAGTCAGATCGACTGGTCGCCCGAACTCGTCACGCCCTACGTCAACACCATTCCCGTACAAGCCCAGCAGCCCTACCCCGGTGATTTAGCGATTGAAGAAAAACTCGCTTCGCTGATGCGTTGGAACGCGCTGGCCATGGTGGCCAAAGCCAACGGTGCTTATGGCGAACTCGGCGGGCATATCGCCAGTTATGCCAGCGCCGCTGATTTGTTCGAGGTGGGCTACAACCATTTTTTCCACGCGCGTGACGACAAACACCAAGGCGATCTGGTGTTTTTCCAGCCGCACAGTGCGCCCGGCGTGTACGCCCGCGCTTACCTGGAAGGCCGTTTGAACGAAGCCGATTTGTCGCATTACCGCCAGGAACTCAAAGCGCCGCGCGAAGGTGCACGTGGCCTCTCCAGCTACCCGCATCCTTGGCTGATGCCGGACTTCTGGCAGTTCCCCACCGGCTCTATGGGCATAGGCCCTATCAGCTCCATTTACCACGCGCGTTTCATGCGTTACTTGACGCACAGGGGTTTGCTCAATTGCCAAAGCCGCAAGGTCTGGGGCGTGTTCGGCGACGGCGAAATGGACGAGCCCGAAAGCATGAGCGCACTCACGCTGGCTTCGCGCGAGCGCCTCGACAACCTGGTCTGGGTGGTGAACTGCAATTTACAACGCTTGGACGGTCCGGTGCGCGGCAATGGCCGCATCATTGATGAGTTGGAAAAGCTGTTTCGCGGCGCGGGTTGGAACGTCATCAAACTCATCTGGGGCAGTGACTGGGACGGTTTGTTCGCCAGAGACACGCAAGGCGCTTTGGTCAAAGCATTCGCCAACACCGTCGACGGTCAAATGCAAACCTTTGCCGCCAAAGACGGGCGCTTCAATCGCGAAAGCTTTTTTGGTCAAAACCCCGAACTCGCCCAACTCGCGCAAGGCCTGACGGACGAGCAAATCGACAGGCTCAAACGCGGTGGCCACGACCTGGTGAAAATCCACGCGGCTTACGCTGCCGCCGCCGCGCACACCGGCCAGCCTACCGTCATCTTGGCTCACACCAAAAAAGGCTATGGCATGGGCCAGGCCGGTCAAGGCAAGATGACCACGCACAGCCAGAAAAAACTTGACGAGTCTGCGCTGCTGGCCTTTCGCAACCGCTTCAACCTGCCCTTGTCAGACGAGCAAGCGACCAACTTGGACTTTTTCAAACCCACGGCGGATTCGCCCGAAATGCAATACCTGCATGCCAGACGCCAGGCTTTGGGCGGCTATTTGCCTAAGCGCGATACTGCCTGCGAGGCAGTGCCTGTGCCTGCGCTCGCCAGCTACGCAGGTTTTGCCTTGCAAGCCGACAACAAAGAAATGTCGACCACCATGGCGTTTGTGCGCATCTTGGGACAGTTGCTCAAAGACCCGCAACTTGGGCCCCGCGTGGTACCCATCGTCGCTGACGAGGCGCGTACTTTTGGCATGGCCAATTTGTTCAAACAGGTTGGTATTTATTCCAGCGTCGGCCAGCAATACGAGCCGGAGGACATAGGCTCGGTGCTCAGTTACCGAGAAGCCATGGACGGCCAGATATTGGAAGAAGGCATCAGCGAAGCCGGTGCCATCGCCAGTTGGACAGCAGCCGCTACCAGCTACAGCGTGCACGGTCTGGCCATGTTGCCGTTCTACATTTATTACTCGATGTTCGGGTTTCAGCGAGTGGGCGATGCCATCTGGGCCGCAGCCGATCAACGCGCGCGCGGTTTTTTACTCGGCGCGACTTCAGGCCGCACCACGCTAGGTGGGGAAGGTTTGCAACACCAGGACGGCAGCAGCCATTTGGTGGCTGCCACCATACCGAATTGCAAAGCCTATGACCCGGCGTTTGCCGGTGAAATGGCCGTCATCATTGACCAGGGCATGCGCGAGATGTTGGTCGAGCAACAAGACGTGTTTTATTACGTCACCTTGATGAATGAAAACTACGCGCAACCCGATTTGCCCGAGGGCGTGAACGAGCAATTGCTCAAAGGCTGTTACCGCTTGTCGGCTGCACCTGCACAGCTCAAAGCAAATGCGTCCAAGGTCACGCTCATGGGTTCAGGCGCGATCCTGGGCGAAGTCATCAAAGCCGCAGCCCTGCTGGCTGAACAAGGGGTTGCTGCTGAGGTGTTCAGCGTCACCAGTTGGAGCGAGTTGGCCAGAGACGGTTTGCGCTGCGAGCAAGCGGAGATAGACGGACTTGGCAACACAGCGCCATTTGTGCAGCAACAACTGCAAAGCGGCAGCGGCCCGGTGGTTGCCGCGACCGACTATGTGCGCGCCGTCCCCGAAAGCATCCGCGCTTTTATGCCCGCCGGTCGCCGCTACCTGACGCTGGGCACCGATGGTTTCGGCCGCAGCGACACGCGCCAGGAATTGCGTCAATTTTTCAAAGTGGATGCAGCAAGCATCGCCAAAGCTGCGCTGTTTGCGCTGGGTAAAAACTGAACAAACCGGTCAGGTGTTTTCTTTTTCGAAGCGGTGCATATAGTCGCGCAGCCGCTGCACGCTTGGCAAAGACATGGCGTTATAAATGGACGCGCGCATGCCACCGGCTGAACGGTGACCACGCAACTGCACCATGCCTTCTTTTTCCGCGCCTTGTAAAAACGCGGCGTTCAGCGATTCGTCTTTCAAAAAGAAAGTCACGTTCATGCGCGAGCGGTCTTCGCGCGCCACGCGGTTGCTGAACATGGCGCTGTGGTCCAAATAATCGTAAAGCAACTCGGCTTTGGCCATGTTGTGCGTTTGCATGGCAGACAAACCGCCCTGCTCCTGTATGTGCTGCAACACCAGACCCATGATGTAAATCGCATAAGTGGGTGGCGTGTTGTACATGGAGTCGTTGTCGGCCTGTAATTGGTAATTGAAAGCCGAGGGGGTCGCCGGTAATGCATGACCTAACAAATCACGCCGCACGATGACCAGGGTCACGCCAGAGGGGCCCATGTTTTTTTGCGCGCCGGCGTAAATCAAACCGTAACGGCTGACATCCAAGGGCGCAGACATGATGTTGGACGACATGTCTGCCACCAAGGGCACACCGCCGGTGTCAGGCGTCCAATGACATTCGACACCGCCTATGGTTTCGTTGCTGCACATGTGTGCATAGGAAGCTTGCGCAGACAAATGCCAGTCCGCTTGTTTGGGCATGGACAAGAAGCCGCTGTCTTTGCTGCTGGCTGCCTCGTTGATCTGCCCGTATTTAGCGGCCTCTTTCATGGATTTTTCTGACCATACGCCGCTGACCACATAGTCAGCCTGACCGGTGCGGCCGATCAGGTTCATGGGCACGATGGCGTTTTCAGCGATAGCTCCCCCTTGCAACAACAGCACGTTGTAGTTGTCGGGCACGCCCAGCAGGCTGCGAATCAAGCTTTGTGTGCGGGCCAGGATCTCGGTGAACTCGGGGCCACGGTGGCTCATTTCCATGACCGACATGCCGCTGCCGCGCCAGTCCATCATGTCGCGGGCGGCTTGTTGCAAGACGGACTCAGGCAATGCGGCCGGTCCGGAACTGAAATTGATCACTCGGGACATTCTTATCTACTTTCAAAAACGTTGTTAAGTCTATGTCAAACTTAGATTATTTAACTAAATTCCTGCATAATACCGAGGTCCGGTCCACCGAAATTCATGATTCCCATGCCGTCTTTGCGTTACCCATTGCTGTGTATTCTGACCTGTGTGGTGGCGGGTTGCGCCAGCCAGTCGGCCAAAACCATAGGTAGCCTGGACAATGAAAGCCCCGAATACACCAGCGCTGCCTGCCAAAACGCCAGGCACAACGCGTGGATACACGAGGAAACCCAAAACGCCAAACTCTGGGCCGGGCCTTCGGCCGTGCTGCTGCTCGGACCGGTAGCCATAGTCCCGGTGTTTTTGACCAACGTGGGCGTGAACACTGCCGACCATTTGCAAGCGAATGACATTGCAGCCAACTGCGGCGGCAAAGTCAAACCGCAGCAAGAGGTCAACAGCACCATTGCCCTGGATGCCACGCTGTCCTTGGCCGTCGGTTCGGTCGTTCCGGTGTCAACGGCTTCTAAATAAACCCGGGTCAATCGAACTAACGGGCGGCTTCATTCAAGTCTATGTTTTCATGCGCAGCCACGCGCTCCAGTGCCTGCTCGAACATGGCTCTGGCCGAACCTGAGACCGCCGTCAAATAAGCGTGTAAGCGCGCGTCTTCAGTGCTTTTGCTCAAGCAATCCTGGCTGTATGTTTCGAAGCTGTTGAGCATGCTGATGAGCTCAGCCACGTGTCTGGGACATTCACACAGCACCGTGGTGGAAATCTCCGCCATGCGTCGCAGCACTGCGTCGCTGTATTTGCGCGGCGGAATGGTGTCGGGGTTACCGGGGGGTGGCAAAGCCAAAGTGTTGTCCACATACACAATAGATTGGATGATTTGACTCAACTCTTCATCAGTCACCGGTTCCCGCCTGCCAATCACACCGGAAGAATGCAGGTATTGCAACACCGCTACCGTGGCAAAGTGGTAAACCAACACACAGCGGCGCACACCGGCGCGGCGGCGTAAAAGATTCAAATCCTGTTGAACCGAGGCTTGCACAGAACCCATTTGTATCAGCAACACATCAGGTGGTTCGGCCATGCCAACCGACAAGGCTTCTTGCAGATCGGCGAATACATTCACCACTTTGAGGGTGGTTTGACCAAAGGTCATCATGAAGCGTTGCGTCTCTATGCGACTTGCCATCGAGTACCCCACTACCGCCAGCCGTATCAGCGCCGGTTTGCTGTCCAATTGCTGTCGTCCTGCAATCGCAGAGCGGTGGTCATTGAGCATGGCTTGCAGTTCTGTCAAGGCAAGACTGGACAAACTGCTGATGGCGTGACCTTGTTGTGTCAATGTTTTCAACAAGGTGAGTTTGAGCACATCGGCTTTGCTGTAAAGCCTTTGCCCTCCCTCAGATTTAGGCGGCGATACCAGGCCGTAACGACGCTCCCAGACTCGCAAAGTAGCCACGGGCACGCCCGAGAGATTGGCTACAGCACCGATGCGGTAAATACCTGCATCCACTGAAGAGTTTTCATCTGATATCTGCATAATCACCTTGCTTGAATAACTATTGTCCAATTATTTTAATGAATTACCTGACAAAAACCTGATTACTCACAGGTATTTTCATTTTAAGTCTATATTACATACAAGAAAGTAACAAGCCTGTCTAGGTTTGTTACACAACCGGAGTTTTGATCAGGAGAAAGCCATGTTTTCCAGTTTGACCCGTAATGCCGTCAACACCTTGCTTTGGGTTTGCAAAAACCAGGAGCACGGACCCGTGACCACCGACTCTATCAGCAAGCGCTTGGGTTTATCGATTTCCTACCTCGAGTCTTTGCTGTCCAAAATGAAAAAGCTCGGCTTTTTGGTGTCCTACCGAGGCCCGGGCGGCGGCTATTGCAGCAACGGAAAGCCCGGCAGTTTGCTGCTGATTGATCTGGTTCGGGAATTGGATTTCAACCATTCGGACAAGGCCATTCCAAGCACCGCAGATCCGTGCGGCATAGACAAAGACCTGGTGAACTGGTTGATGCAGGAATTTTTAGAACAAAACCTGGTCAGTTTGAGTTTTGCCGACATCATGGACATGGTCGACGAACAGGCATGGGGCGCAGAACCAGTCAAGCAAGCCAACACCCCTGAGGCACGCAAATTCAAGCCGCTGCAAATTCACAAACTGCCTTCCGGGCCAAATTCGGTCTTCAATCTGGCCGCAAGCATGTCACTTTGAGACGGATTTTGTATTGAGATAGAGTACGCGCTGTTTTTCTTAAGTGGTACCTATGACAACAATACACAATCACACCGTGCCAGGTACCTGGCAATACCGCATCGAATCCTTCATGGGGCATGACTGGATTCAACATGGACTGGTTTTTCTGATCCTTTTGAACGCTGCCATTCTGGGTCTGGAAACCAACAACGAACTGATGCAAGACTGGGGCGAAGCATTGCATTGGCTGGATCACGGTATTCTGGCCATCTTCATGGCGGAAATTGTGGTGCTGATCGCGGCCCGCAAATGGCATTATTTTTCGGATCCTTGGTGCGTGTTTGACTTCATCGTGGTCGGCATTGCATTGATACCGGCTTCCGGTTCACTGTCGGTATTGCGCGCCTTGCGGGTGCTGCGGGTGCTGCGCTTGATCAACAAGGTCGACAGCATGCGCAAAGTCGTCAGCGGCTTGCTGAGTTCGTTGCCCGGTTTGGGCTCGGTTTTCGGTTTGATCATCATCATTTTTTATGTGGCTGCGGTGATTGCCACGAATTTGTTTCACAAAGAATTTCCGGACTGGTTCGGCAACATGGGACTGAGCGCCTACACCTTGTTCCAGGTCATGACGCTGGAAGGCTGGTCGCAGGAAATCGCCCGCCCTGTGATGGAGGTGTTCCCCTACGCTTGGGTGTTCTTTGTGATGTTCATCTTGATCGCCACGTTCATCATCTTCAATTTGTTCATTGCCGTCATCGTCGACTCGATCACGGCAGACAAGGAACAGGACATGAAGGACCGGGCGAAATTTGACTCCATACACAAAGAATTACGTGAAGTCATGGCTGAATTGGCCGAAGTCAAAAAACTCCTGGAAAAACGCTAAGACATGAAAACCGGCTTGCTGTTGTCGCCACAGGCGCTGTGCAGCAAGCTGCGGGCCGGCCAACTGCCCGCTCCGCCCTTGGTGTTGCGCCAGTGGATAGGCGGCCGTATCAAACAGTTGACAGGCTCTACGGGAACGCCTGATGCGTTTGCTCATCCTGCGGGCGACGCCGGCTTGTTTGGCCCGCAAGCCATGAACTGGCGTGTACACGCGCATTTCGTCGGCATGTTGGTCGGCGGCCTGTCTTCTTTGCTGCTACAAGCCTTGCACCCGCGCGCGCTGGCCGCTGTCTGGGACCATTCCAATTTCCGCCACAACCTCAAAGGACGACTGGGACGCACCGCGTATTTTGTGGCCATCACTACCTACGGCGGGCGTGAGCAAGCTTTGCAAGCCATAGAACGCGTGAACCGGATTCACGCCAACGTCAGCGGGCACATGCCGGACGGAACGCCTTATGTGGCTAACGAACCGGACTTGTTGCGCTGGGTGCATCTGGGCGAGGTCAGCAGTTTTTTGCGTGGCTACCAGCATTTGTCCATGCAAGCCTTGACTGCGCAACAAGCCGATGACTATGTCAAGGAAATGGCGCTCATCGGTGACTTGCTGGGAGCATTTGATCTGCCAATGACAGTTAACGACTGCGACCAGGCTTTGCAGTCTTACCGGGGGCAACTGGTTTGCAATGAACGCACGCTCGAGATCGTGCACGTGATTGAAAACTACCCTGTAGACCTCTGGGACAAGCCTTTCATGCAACTGGTGATCAAAGCCGCGTTCCACACCTTGCCCGACTGGGCTTTGCAGATGCTGGGCAAACCGGCGGCTTCAGAAGCCGAAAAACAACTGGTCAGACACGCCCTCAGGCTGGCGGGTTTACCAGTGCAGGCAACGCTGGACGAAGACGGCGTGGCGGCTCAGGCCCGCAATCGGATGGCAGCCTGACCTCAAGCCGACTGCCCCCAAGCCTGTTGGCACTTAGGGCACTTGATCTCCATGTGCCTGAAGAGTTTGACACGGCATTTCTGCGCACATGAAGGACAACTGACCACCGCTTTGCCGTCATTGATCAAAGGCCGTTCGACTTGCGTATCGCTCAGAATCACGGGCATGCGCAAGTCGTACATCTGGCTGTTCTTGAAAGTGATCTGATAACCCGGACGCGGCAGATCCACCCGCGCAAAGTCGCCCTTTTGCACCGTCAGGTTGTGCAGTTTGTCGCCGATCAGGTTTTCACCGGTATACCAGTGTGTTGAATTTGGCGGTGCCAGCAGCGCTTGTATGCGCGGGTCTTCGCTTTTCTTGCTGTTTTCATCAACCAAAAAACGCACCGCATCCAACTGGCTTTTCACCTCGTGCTCTGAGGCGCTTTTGTGCGTATAAAAATAGTAGCCGAAGTACAAACAGGCCTTGAGGTCATGGCCAAACGAATACCACTTCAACACCAGCACACGCAAGGCATCGACAAACGCTGTGGTACCTGCGTCAATTCCTATCACCTTGTCGTTCACCATGGCCACCAGCAACAGGTTGAGCGAACTGGCCAAACCGGTGCTTTGGCGTATGCCTTGCGGTTGATTGAACATGTTTTTCTGTTCAATGCTTTGATAAGCCACGGCAAGCGAGCGAAAAAACTCCGGCATGGCAGCGCTGACCTGGGGCAGCAGTTGCAGAAAAGCCGTTTTGTCCTTTTGCGTGGAGCGGTATTTTTCAAACGGGTATTCCATATCGGCTCCTAACTTTCTGACAGCTTGTCAATGATGCGCTTCTTCAGTTCGGTGAAGTTGTAAGTGACCGTTTTGCCGTCCACTTTGATGGCGTAATGGTTGGTCCAGCCGTGCTGGATTTTCAATTCCACACCGAACAAGTCGCGGTAAATTTGCATCAACTGGAATTCATCCAGCTTGTTGCCCGCTATGTTTTTGAGCATGGCGTCATTTTTATTTCGCTTTGGCGGCGGCGGTTTGGTACTGGCCGGTTTGTGTCCTGCGTCTTTGGTTGAAGCGGTTTTG